>JBBRJC010000271.1:0-5912 GCA_038220135.1 Bryobacterales bacterium
CATTTGGTTCTTTAGGGAATCGCCCCAGCAGAACCATTAGACGAAAATACCAGTGTCCGCTATTGGGGAGCGACGCGAGCAATTTTCCATCAACTGCCATTTGCTCGCGCAAAGAACCCAGTATTTTCAAGGGGTCCAACAGATGCTCCAGAACATCGGCGCAAACAACATAATCAAACTTGCCGGTTAGTTCTGGTAAGCCATGGTGCAAGTCGGCCACCACTAACTCAATCCCTTTGGCCAGATTGGAATGCCGCGTTCGCTCGATTCCAGTGACCGAAAAACCACGCGCCAGATATTGCGCAGACACCTTGCCGTCCCAACAGCCTACATCGAGCAGCTTTAGGCCTTGCCCTTTTGCAGGTAAAAGCCCCAACAATAAACTGTGGCTTGAATACGGGCTCTCTTTATGTTCGTAGCGATTTGACATCAACCTTACAGCCCTATCGTCCCGCCAGGAAGATATTGATGATTTCATGCCCATCCACGACGGCTTGATGCCGCACCCGCAGCTCTTTTTTGTCTGCGTCGAAATACCACTTGTTCAACCCTAAATCCTTAAGTGTTGCGACCCGTTCAAAAGCCTGTCCATCAACTTGATGCACGCGTTCCACGGGCTCAACATGATGCAACACCCATTCATATACGCGAGCAATCTTTGTCTCCGATTCCACTCTGTAGTAATCCAATGCGGGCGATGCGTGAAGCTGTGAAATGAAATCCACCTCAGGCTCCCAAATGAAAAACTCTCCGCCGAGTTTAGGAAAGTAATGCATTTCCATCGGACCATTTTCAACTGTGGCGGCCAGTGGCAGCACTGCTCCGTTACGGCTAAACCAAGGTAGCTCTGCCGGTGTTCGGTGGATCGAATAACTCTTGCGCCCTGGATACAATTTCCCGGTCCGCATATCCGTCCAATTGCCGCGTGGAAAGTACACTGTACGTGTGGTCTCACTGCCGCAAAATGGTGCCACTAAAAACTCATCGCCCATGAGGAATTCATCAGTGCGCTCGTACCCTGCCAAGTCTTCCGGATACTGCATCGGCAGAGTATGAATCATGGGAAAGCCGCGTTCCCGAGCTTCTTGCAGATAGGTGATTAGGAATGGTGCCAACTGCTTGCGCAACCCGGTAGCTTCGCTCCATGACTTACGCAGAACCATGGGCAGAACCTGGGCCAGCGCTCTGGCATTCTCACTTGGATAATCGTCCAAATCAACGGCAGGGACGCGCGTTCCAGAAATGGAAGCATGCGCCAGAGCTGCTATGGCCAGACAAAGATTTGGTTGCTTATCCATGCGCCTTGCAAAGCCAGGAAGGCGCTTTGAAGACAGCACATTTACATGCTCTTCGCCATAATCAAACGCTGCTTCCAACTTTGCTCGCTCCTCGTATATTTCCTTCGGAGTAGGCCCATAGTAGAAGTAAAACTCAACCCGGTCCGATCCACGAATTGTAGTGCGGGCCTGTTCGGGATTGCTTTTGCCAAGATCAAATGTGAACTTACCGGCCGAGCTGTAATCCAGTCCATAACCAGTGGTGGAAATTAGAAACGGATTTTGCGATTCAAGCAGCATGCCACGCGCACTAAACTTGGCATCGGTGCGTGGCCCCAAGCCTAGAAAGTCTTCCTTAGGTTGGATTGCTCGAACCAGATTAATTGTATTTGCGTTATGGGAAGCGTTGGCGGCATCGCGGAAAAGCAGCTTCTCCCGCCCATCGCGCACTTCCAATCCAAGGCCGGCTTTTTTCACCCGAACGATCAGATGCTCGCTACGAAATTCGATGAAATCTTTCTCATCGCTCCGGTCCAGCTTCACTGTTTCCCGGTTGTGGTCGGGCTTCGATTCCATTGGTGCCGCAGCCCACGATCGAACAAACCGGAATGTCGACGGCGACGCCCATTCGATGGTGGCCGAGCCGTCTTTGATGGGAAGCGAATACGTATTCTGAGCCGCAAGGCTCAAGCAACAAAAACAAAGTACAAATACTAGTCGCAAATCCGCAGCAGCTCCGTTTGTATTTCGCCCGTCACGCGCGCATCATTCTCACTGACGAAAACATTCACTTCTGAACGGATGCCGAAATCTGGCAAGTAGACGCCGGGTTCGATTGAGAAGCATGTCCATGGAATGATGCGACGGTCATCATGTGTTTCCAGATTGTCCATATTGGCACCGGTTCCATGAACCTCTTCGCCAATGGAATGGCCAGTGCGATGGAAAAAATATTCGCCAAAACCGCGCTCTGTGATATGGGCGCGGGTTATATCGTCAACCATGAATCCGCAAATCGGAGTCTTGGCTGCAACTGCATCTTGGATAAACTTCACCGCTGCAACGCGTGCACCACTCACCACTTCGAACACATTTAAAATGTCGCTTGGTGGTTCGAATCCCGTATAGCCCGTCCAGGTGATGTCGTAATAAACAGCGCCCGGTTTATCCAGCTTCGCCCACATGTCGATCAATACCAAATCATCCTGCACAATAGGGCTCGCATTGGCTTGCGTCGGTTCGTAATGCGGGTTTGACGCATTCGCGTTCACTGCCACAATCGGACCATGATCGGTGATTAGGCCATCTTGCGCAAAGGCCCGGCGAATGTACTGTTGGATATCAAGTTCAGAAATTCCCACACGGCCGGCAAGGCATGTACTGATCTGTTGAACCGCGGCGCGCCGGATCGCACCCACGCGGCGTCCAGCTTCCCTATGCGAATCCAACTTCGCCTGAGTCCATTTCGCTTCGAAGAGCTGCACAAGGTTTGCAGAGCTGACAATTTCAAGCCCTAAACTTCGTACCAGTTCAATAGTTCCTGCGTCCACCATTGCCACGTAGGGGATTGCACAACTGGCGGAATATTGCATGGCGATCTTTTTTGCTGATCTTGTGATGCTTTGAATACCCCCAAGTTGCGCCGCCCAACTGGCGTAAGTTTCCTTTTCGCCCGGAAGTGCGTCCAACATGCCTGCTTCGATTTTGTGAACCAATTTCCTGGGCTCGCCACTGGCAGGGATGAAATAATACCACCGTCGGGACGGCGTCCTGGGCACTGTAAAGTGCAACACGCTATACGCCAGCGGATCGCGCAAATGATGGTCAAAAAACAGCCAACCATCCAGACCTTCTTCACGCAATGCACTCTGTATTTCAGATACGTTCACCGGACCCCTCCCGCAAGTTTCACAATCGGCCGCGCACTCAGCGCAAGCAATATGCCTACACTAATTCCAACAATACCAACTAGCGTAAACAACGTCACAATCGACATGCCAGCATATAGGCCAGCCAACCGGCCGCCCGTATAATTGCCGACAGAAATCGACATAAACCACAGTCCCATCATCAAGCCCACCAAGTTTCGCGGTGCCAGTTTCGTCATCGCACTTAGGCCAACCGGGCTCAAGCAAAGTTCGCCAATCGCATGAAGAAAATAGCAACCGATAAGCCAGAAGGCACTAGCTTTTGTCGCGCCAGTGATTGTTGCTGCACCCATTGCCACCAATAGGAAGCTGCATCCAACGGCCAACAACCCCAATACAAATTTCATTGGTGTAGAAGGTTGCTTGTCATCCATTCGAACCCACAGCCATGCCAGCAGAGGAGCAAAAATAATCAGGCATCCGGGCTGCACAACTTGGAACCAGCTTGAGGGAAAGGCAAAGCCGAACATTTCATTTATGGTCTGCTCTTCTGCAAATAGCGTGAGCGTAGAACCGGCCTGTTCAAAGGACGACCAGAAAACGCAGGCTGCCAAGAACAGAATCAGCACAACCCACAGCCGTTTGCGCTCTTCCGGCGTCCAGTTTCCCAAAATAAGCAGTCCTGCAAAGGAGACGATTACGGTAAATAAAAGAGCTAAACCGAAGGCATCGGAAAGGCCTATTGCGGTGATTTCAATCAACCCGCTCAAGTGCAATCCAGCTACAACAACCACCAGAGCAGCCACCATTCCACCGTATTTGCTCAATGCTGCTCTGCTCTCGGCGCTACTGGGGGCCGCAACGGGGAAAGTTTTTGAGCCGATCCAAAATTGAATCAAGCCGGCAATCATCCCAATGGCTGCCAGGCCGAATCCCCAATGCCAGTTTATCTTCTGCCCCACGTAGCCGCAGACAATCGGGGCAATCGTCGCTCCAAGATTGATGCCCATGTAGAAGACTGAAAAGCCCGCATCACGTCGCTTGTCATTCGCTTCATACAACGACCCAACCAGCGCACTCACATTCGGTTTCAAAAGGCCTGTGCCAAGCACTATCAAAACCAGACCGAAGTAAAAGGTATTGACGGCGGGCAAAGCTAAAAAAATGTGTCCGCAGGCGATTAAAATGCCGCCGTAGAAGACCGCAAAGCGCGCCCCAAGAATGCGATCGGCAATCCATCCACCTGGCAGGCTCATCAAATAAACCATGCCCGTATAAAGGCCATACACGGCGCCCGCCTTGGCTTTGTCGAAACCGAGGCCGCCACTTTCAACCGGTGCCACCATGAACAAAATCAGCAGCGCCCGCATGCCGTAGTAGCTGAAGCGCTCCCACATTTCTGTGAAGAATAATGCAGACAGGCCTCGCGGATGTCCAAAGAAACCGATGTCTTGCTGTGCTGCCGTCATGTGCCTCTGCTAGCCTCTGCGCCAGTTGATCCGCGCAGGCCAATGAATCATCCCCGCAACTTCTTTGTCGTCAATCACAGTCAGGGTGATCGCATCATCAATCCAATCCTGGCTCGCCCCGTCGCTATATTGCGAAGCAACTGTCAGTGTATATTCACCACGTGCAAGCAGGCAATCAAACCCGAATTCTATTTCAATAGTTTCGCCGCTTTTCCAGTTCCCCAGTTGAATGCCTTCGATCTTCGTGTTGGTTCCCCACACATCAATTCCAAGACGATTACGAATCAGCACACCCAACGTCGGCTCTTCCAAATCCTTATGAACCTTAGCGCAAATTCGAATCCGCACGGCCTCGCCATTCATGGCAGACGTACGCACTTCACCTGCTGCATTCAGCACTTCAACAGTCTCAATGCGACTCGCTCCATCGCCGTGGCGATAGCTGCCGATTTGTTCCGGCCCCTGATCTTCCCGCAACTGCAACTCGTGCACCAGACCCACATAGCGGTTCACCACATCGCTTGCTTTGCCTATTGCCGCCACCTTGCCGTGAACCAGCAGCGCAGCGCGGTCTGCCAGTCGCTTAACAATTCCCAGATCGTGGGAAACGAACAGAATGGTAACCTTGCGCGCCTTCAGTTCTTCCAGCTTTTTGATGCAGCGGTTTGCGAACGTCGCATCGCCCACAGCCAGCGCTTCATCCACAATCAGAATTTCCGGCTCCACATGAATGGCCGTAGAAAACGCCAGGCGCACATACATGCCGCTAGAATATTCTTTGACTGGCCGATCCATGAATTCGCCAATTTCAGCGAACGCAACAATGGCAGGAAAGATGCGATCAATCTGTTCGCGGGCCATGCCCATGATCTCGCCGTTCAGATAAACGTTTTCCCGCCCGCTGAATTCTGGATTGAAGCCCGCGCCAAGTTCCAGCAACGCAGCTACGCGGCCTTCGGTGTGCACGCGTCCACGCGTGGGCTGCAAGATGCCTGCTGCAATCTGCAACAGAGTGCTTTTGCCAGAGCCATTCGGCCCCACCAACGCAAAGAACTCCCCACGCTCCACACGGATGTTGATGTCGCTTAAGGCGGCAAAAGGAGTGCTCAGCCGTTCACCCAGGAACGGGATCGCTTCAAGCACCCGGTCGAACGGACGCTTGTATAGCGGGTAAATTTTCGAGACATGTTGGATCGAGACCAAGAAATTTGAGTATACCGCGCTACTTTTGGTATGCTCCCGCCTTTTGGAAATCGCCTGCTTTTACAATGGTTAGCGCGGCCGGGTCCAAGTGCTTG
>JBBRJC010000272.1:0-5906 GCA_038220135.1 Bryobacterales bacterium
ACAAGCAGCGGCAAAGCAGTCGATTGAATCCAGCGCCAGGCCATGCCCAGCTAGCAGCGCTTCGATTTGCGGAAACAGCAGATCGTCAAAACCGTTAGGCCCGTGCATCGGCACTTCTTCCAAAATCTGCCCATCAAGCCCCAGCGCCATGCTGCCGTATTCTGAAGCTGTGTCTACCGCAAGAACGCGCCAACTCACTCAGTCACCGTATAAACCTGATCCACCGCGTAGGCTTTTCCGTTGGCGTTAATCGCTGACACTCGCACGTTCAACACTGCCGGAAATCGCTTGATCATTCCCGGTGGAATCTTAAACGTTCCCTGCGCTCCCGTCGCCAGAATTCGCATGCCCTGCCCATCGGCCACCACGTCGCCGGTCCACTCGTAAAGCATGCTGCGTGTCGCCCGGGTCGGCTTTTTCACCTTAACTTCAAACCGATGCTCCTGCTTAAGGGAAAGCGCGTTCTGCTTGGGCAAGCTGATTTCAAAAGGAACCTTGGCAGTGCCGATTTCGATTTCCTGAACGAACGGCGGCTTCGATTCAAATTTGTACGATTTCAGCATCCCCTCTTTCTTCGAATCGCGGGAAAGATGCAGCACCCAATCCTGCGTTTTGGTCGGCGGCTCGCCCACAAACTTCTCGCCCTTGAACTCTTTCTGTTTAAGGTATTCGCCAGTGATCGGGTTGTACCAAAATACATCGTACCCGTGCTTTTCGGTGATTACTTCTATAAGTCCGGGCTTTTCCACATAAACGATATATTCTATCCCTTCCAGCGCAAGAGCCTTGCCACCATCCACGTCGTAATAAGGATCAAGTTCCCAGTGACGCGTATTCGAGAAGAATTCAAACCAGGCCTTCATCGCCTTAGCGCCGGGAGAATCAGCAAACTTTGCATCAGCTTGTTTACCACCAATTCCACTGGTGCCCGTATTTGCAAATGTGGGGTAATGGCCGTCCATCGATGCGTTCCAAATGCGCTTTCGAAACTCCTCAGTAGAAGTGTCCGATGGCCTGGTTTTCCCTGCCCCGGAATCTTCAGATCCCAAATCGATGGCCACAAACGGCTTGGTATAAAACTGGCGCTCAACACCCAGAACACCGGGATCGTAACTTTGCGAGCTCAAGTAATCCAGCCAGCCATCAGCCAGCATTCCCGAAGTTGTACCCTGCGTGTGCGTGCTGCGCGGGTGCTGATAGGGATCGTTCTTTTTTAGGAACAAGCCGATTTCGGCAAGCAGCGGGCGGCCGTCGGTATAAGTTTCAAATTCTTCCAGTCCCTGCCACGTTATGTTAGCAGCCGAGTAACGCCCGATAACATAAAGCAAAAATCGCTCACGCAGTTGCCACGTTGGAAACAGATTGCGGAGCTGATTATTGGGCCGCCCCAACATCAGATCAACGGTGATCCCCTTCTTGTTAATGTACTGAATGCGCTGGTCGAGTTCACGAAAATAGTCGGGATTAGGGGCATCAGGGGCCACGTAAGCACGTTGCGCGTCGGCCGCGCTTGCGCCGAAAATTTGAGCCCTTATGTGCGTAAACTTTTGCGCCGCGCGGGCATTCACAATCGATTCGAACTGGCCCCGATCCATTGTGGCTAAACCCAGCAATGTATCTCCCATCCACAAGTGCGGCTTCTTGTTTTCCGGGTTAATCCAGTGGTGGACGTTCGCAGTCCGAATGAATCCAGCAACATCAGCATCAGTGGCCTGTGCCTGTCCCAGTTTGCCATCAAAGCGGGCTAGATTTGAGGTGAGGCGAAAATCCCAAGCCCCAGGTTCCACTGGCGAAAATCGAATAATCAACTTGCGGCCCCCGTCCCAAAATGCGGGCAACTTATAGGTTGTGTGCTTGGGGGAACGGACTTCAGCGTGCATTTTTACCGTGAGGTAGGGCTTTGGATGAGCCGCTGCTTCGGCATCGTTGAGTTCAAAGACGAGGTCGCAGTTTTGATATATCGGCGTAGGCGCGCAAATGGTTTGTGCCCCAAGCGGCAAAGCGAACGCCATCATTGCAAACCATAAAATTCGCATGCGTACCTTACAGTGTAGCGGGTTGGAGATTTCTTGCGACAATCGAAAGATGCTTCGCTTCATAACGATCTTGTTAACTGTTTCGGCCCTTCTGCCGGCGGCGACCATTGCCGAGAAAACGGTTGGGCTCACGAAAATGGACGGCTTCCTTCCTCTTTACTGGGACGCGAAGGGCGGAAAGATGTTTCTTGAGTTTGGAAAGCTCGACGAAGAGTTTCTCTACTACAGCTCATTGCCTGCCGGATTGGGTTCAAACGACGTCGGATTGGACCGCGGTCAACTAGGCCGGCCGCATCTGGTTCGGCTGGAACGCAACGGTCCGAAAGTTCTGTTGATGGAGCAGAATGAGCGCTTCCGTGCCGTAACGGGAAGTGCTGCGGAAAAGCGCGCGGTGGAGCAATCGTTTGCCCGATCAGCGGTTTGGGGGTTCACTGTTGAGGCCGAATCCGACGGCCGCATACTGGTTGACGCCACCAATTTCTTCCTGCGCGATGCCCATGGAGCAGTGGAAACTTTGAAGACCGCCAAGCAGGGAACGTACAAAGTTGACCCAACCCGTTCCATGTTCTACATGGACCGCACCAAGGTATTTCCCCGAAACACGGAAGTGGAAGTGACCCTGACTTTGACCGGTGAAGCGTCAGGTGGTTTTGTTCGTAGCGTCTCCCCATCCACAGAATCGATTACAATTCGAGAGCACCACTCCCTGGTGGCGCTGCCCGAGCCGGGCTACAAACCACGCCGTCACGATCCACGATCCGGGTATTTCGGAACGTCATTCATGGACTTCAGCACCCCCTTTACCGAGCCGATCACACAGAGATTGATAACCAGGCATCGTCTGGAAAAGCGCAATCCGAACGCTGTGGTGAGCGACGCAGTGAAACCGATTATCTATTATCTCGACAATACAACACCAGAACCAATCCGGTCGGCTCTCTTAGATGGAGCCCGTTGGTGGGCCCAGGCGTTTGAAGCAGCGGGATTTCGGAATGCCTTTCAAGTGGAAATTCTGCCCGAAGGTCCAGACCCAATGGACGCACGCTACAACATGATCCAGTGGGTTCATCGTTCAACACGCGGCTGGTCCTATGGTTCCTCAATCACCGATCCTCGTACCGGCGAGATCATCAAGGGACACGTTACATTAGGATCGCTAAGAGTAAGACAAGATTACCTAATAGCTGAAGCATTGCTAGCTCCCTACGACGGGAATCAGCGCGTTTCTACCGCCGGAAGGGAAATGGCACTTGCCCGGTTGCGGCAGCTTTCCGCTCATGAGGTGGGACATACTCTGGGCTTAGCTCATAACTTTGCGGCCAGTGCCAAAGACCGTGCTTCAGTAATGGATTACCCGCACCCGTTTGTGGGACTTCCGTCAGTTGGTGCGCCGGCATTATCCGATGCCTATGCCGTCGGAATCGGCGATTGGGATAAGGTAGCAATATCATATGGTTACGGGCAATATCCCAATGCAACAGATGAAACCGCAGCGCTAAGCGGTCTTCTGCGTGCCGCAACAGATCGGGGCCTTGAATTCATTTCCGATGAAGACGCGCGTCCAGGGGGTGGTGCACATCCTCGGGCTCACCTCTGGGATAGCGGATCTAATGCAGTGGATGAACTCAAGCGTATCTTGAAGATTCGAGCGCGAGCGCTTGCAAGGTTTGGGGAAAACAACATTCGCCAAGGTGCAGCGATGAGCACTTTAGGCGACGCACTGGTCCCGGTTTTTTTGTTGCATCGGTATCAGACAGAGGCGGCGGCGAAGGTCTTAGGAGGCGTCGAATATTCATACGCTCTCCGGGGTGATGGGCAGACCATCGCTAAAATGGTTCCGGCTGCGGAACAAGCAAAGGCGCTTCAGGCATTACTTCATACAATTGATGCTAAAGCGTTGACCTTAAATGAATCTATCCTTGGATTATTACCGCCGCGTGCTAATGGTTATGCAGCGACTCGAGAGCAGTTTCGTGGAAACGCGGGACTGACTTTCGATTCACTAGCTCCAGCAGAAGCAGCAGCGAACCACACCATTGGAATGATTTTGCACCCGCAACGGGCGCACCGTTTGGTGGAACAGCATGGCCGGAATGCCAAAATTGCCGGTTTTGCGGAAGTGGTGGATCAACTCATTTCAGCAACCTGGAAAGCACAACGATTGAACGGCTTACAGATGGAAGTGCAACAGAAGGTGGAACAGGTGGTACTCTACCATTTGATGGCTTTGACCGCAGGTGACAGCCATTCTGGAGCAGTTCGGGCGATCGCCAATCTGAAACTCCAGCAATTGAGCGAGTACGCCAAAGGCTTGACCGGGGCGAGGTTGGCCCAAGGTCGATTTGCTGTTCAACAAATCGAGCGATTCATGCGCGACCCGAAATTGCCAACGGTTCCGAAGCCGGTTGAGCCACCGCCGGGCCAGCCAATTGGTTGCGAAGATGATTCCCGAGTTGGGTTGGTTTTCTAAGCCAGTTCTGGCAGGAATTGCGCTAAGTTTACCAGCAGCGGCTGACCGATATTCGCCGATAGTTTGCCACTTGCGATTCGACTCGCGAAAACCTGATCCAGCTCCGCGCCAGAAACCACACCCAACTGCACGAGCCCGGAATCCTCCCGGCCGTACGCCAATTGGAAACGCCAGCGGGTATTTGATCGTCATGAGTAGCGAGCGAACCAAGCAGCAGGCCGTTCTGATCGACACAAACATCGGGTGCCTAATCCAGGCGCAAAAACCTCCTTGAAAGTATTGATGACCGGGCCCACACCGAACCCTGCCGTCTGCTTCCAGATCAGCGAGCCGGCAGTCAGATGCGCCACGTTCGACCAGAAAGGCGTGCAGCAACTCCGCACTGAACAATTTTCAGCGCGTCCGCTGCGAGATCCAAACGAACTGCGCAGCCTGCACTCGAGCCACAGCGGCCAGCCCAGCCCATACTCAACCTGTATGCATCGCACAGACGCGGAAACCGTCAGTTTCACATCCATCCAGATCTCTGAAGGCATTGCGGACTTGCTCTATCAGCCTGGCGCGCCGTGCAGGAAGCAAGCGGCGCAAAGGGTCACAATATGTTCCAACTCGTTCTGATTGCCCTTTCAATATTGGTGAGTGAAGATCTGGCCTGCATCGCCGCAGGAGTCTTGATCGCCCAAGGTATGGTTGGCTTTCTACCTGGAGTTACGGCTTGCTTTGCCGGCATTTTCCTCGGCGATTGGCTGCTGTTGCTCGCAGGCCGTTTCTTCGGCCGCACCGCCATTCATTGGCCGCCATTGCGTTGCGTACTCACCGATGAAAAGGTGCAGCAGGCGAAACAGTGGTTTGCGCGGCGTGGCCTGATGGTAGTGCTGATCAGCCGCTTTACTCCAGGCTTGCGTTTGCCCACATATTTCGCTGTAGGTCTGCTGCACACCAATCTTTGGAAGTTCACCGCGTTCTTCATGCTGGCATCCGCAATCTGGACGCCCCTGCTGGTGGGCTGCACTGTGATTTTAGGTGGTGAAGCATTGCAGGGCGCACTCCGAAAAGGTGCATCAGCAACATCGGCACTCGGCATCTCTGTTGGGGTGGGCTTACTTTTCCGGCAGTTAGTGAAGGCAGCAACCGACAAGAAAATCCGCGTGGCAATGCGCGAATTCGCAGCGCGAAAAATCCGCTGGGAATTTTGGCCCCCCTGGCAACCTACCTGCCTTTATTGCCTTATCTAGAGCTTGTCCCGTAGCTAAGGCTCGCCACTCAACACAGGGGTTCAACGCAATTTCCGACTCCATCATAGATGGCCTTATTGCCCCAAAATGGCCCAACCGCCTCATTTTGATGTTTCGTGAACTTAAACTATTAGACGAGATTCTCGCATTCCAGGCTAGGAGGCG
>JBBRJC010000273.1:0-5905 GCA_038220135.1 Bryobacterales bacterium
TCGCCAAAACCCTAGCCCGCATCCAAACCTACCGCCAGCGAGCCGAACGCCTCTTCCACAAATCCCTCCAACTCCTAACCTCCACCCCCAAGCCAAAACGCAAACCCGTTTACTCCCAAACCGGCGAACAAAACGAACCCAATCGCTACACCTTCACCCCCTCTGGCGGCCCCTACATCCGCTCAAATCCCAAGGTTGGCCGCAACGAACCCTGCACCTGCGGCTCCAAACGCAAATTCAAACAGTGCTGCCTGCAAAACAAACCCAATCAGCAGGCGGCATAAGTAGGGTCACACCCGGTCTGCCACTACTTTACATTCATGGCCATTTCCCTCAGCAACTCCCGCCCAGAGCGGTGCCGTCGTGTGCCTGCTCGAACCCAAACCAACCCTTTCCCGTTATTTCAACTCTTTCAGCTTTACCGGCCGCTTCTGTTTAGCCGACATATCCGCAGCAAACACCACCCGGTGCGTCTCGTACGCCGAATCGAAATCGGTATACGGCATCGCCTTCCCTTCCGCCAGTGCATCGGCGAATGCCTGAAATTGCGGCTGATAGGGGTGATCACTCACGTCGCCGGAATCCACCACAGGCACGCCCAATTTTGTCCAGCTATTTTTGTCCATCCCCTTCCAGGCCACGCTCGAAAATTTGTTGTCCAGCACGCTCCCCTCACTCCCCACCAAATGCATATGGAAATAGTAAGGCTGCAGGCAATCGGTAATCGAAGCCACCTTCCCAATCCGCCCATCTTTGAATTTCAAAATAGTCACCGACGAAGTGTCATACTCATACGGCGTAAAATACTTGCTCTTCGATCGCGTGGAATAACTGGTCACTTCCTCCACCGCCCCACCCATGAAGTGCAGCAGCAGATCCAGCGCATGGCACCCCGCAGTCAGCAAACTGGAAGCCCCCATGCTCTTTTTGATGTTCCACTCATACTGCCCATACCAAGGCCCAATGCCGTGATAATAATCCACCTCGCCGTAATGCAATTCACCCACCAAGCCGCGGTCGATCGTATCTTTGATCGCCATTGCCTGCCTGCTGTACCGCACTTCAAAGCAGACCATAGCCTGTACCTTCGCTTTCTTCACTGCGGCCCGCACCGCCGCCGCACTTTGAAAATCGATGGCAATCGGCTTTTCGATGATCAGGTGCTTTCCCGCCTCGGCTGCTGCAATCGCCTGCGCCGGATGCATCGGATGCGGTGTGCAAATGTCGATCACATCGATATCCGGATCAGCCAGCATTTGCGCGTAGTTGGAATAAACCTTCAGTGGGATCCCAAACTTCGCCTCCAATTCTTTCGCGTCCTGTTTGCGGCGCGAACACACCGCCACAACTTCGGCGCCCTTCACTTTCTTGAAAGTTTCAATATGAGCTCCGGCCACCCAGCCCAGCCCGATGATTCCAATTCGAAAATTTGCCATATGGAAAATATATCGCACGGCGGTCAAATGCTACAATCCGGACGTATGCCCAATCCGAAATCAGTCACGTTACTACTGCGCCAATTGAAGGACGGCCAGAAGGACGCGATCGACGAATTGGTGCCCATGGTCTATCAGGAATTACACCGGATGGCCGCCATTCACCTGAACCGGGAAAAGACCGGGCACACGCTGCAAGCCACCGCTTTGGTGAACGAAGCGTACATGCGCCTGATTAAGGACGAAGCCCCCGACTTCGAAAGCCGTAACCACTTCTTCGGCGTCGCCTCTCGAGTGATGCGTCAGATTCTGGTGGATCATGCCCGCGCGCGTTCGGCCGCCAAGCGCGGCGGCGTAGTCGCAAATAGCCCGATTGAACACGCCATCAACTATGCCAACGAACGTCCGGAACTACTGGTTTCTTTGGACGACGCACTGAACCTGCTCGAAAAACAGGATCCCCTCAAGGCACGTATAATCGAACAGAAATATTTTGGTGGATTAACGGCCGAAGAGTCGGCCGCTTTGCTGGACATGCCGATTCATAAGTTAAATCGGGAAATACGCTTGGCACAGGCTTGGTTGCGCCGGGAAATGGGCAACGCCCCATCGACGGAAGAAGCGGCTGCGGCTGAAGAATAAAAATATTTTGCAACTAGTGCTAACAATCGCCGCCGAATTCGCACTATAACGTAGAGCAATGAATCCATCCACCGCAGTACCGCTTCCTCCGGATCGATGGCACCTTGTGCAAGAGTTATTCGATGCTGCCAGTGCTTTGCCCCCAGGCCAGCGTGCGGCGTACCTGGAACTGCATTGCAAGGGTGACGCCTCCCTTATCGGCGAAGTGCGTTCCTTGCTCGCTTTCGATACTCAAGACAGTGCCGATATCGAACTTGCCGTTCACTCCGGTGCCGCTGACTTGATTTCCGACGATCCCCGCATTGGCCAGCGCGTCGGCCCCTACCGCATTGAAGCAGAGCTTGCCCGCGGCGGCATGGGCGCCGTTTATCTCGCCTTCCGCGACGATGACCATTTCCGCAAACAGGTTGCCGTGAAGTTGATCAAACGCGGCATGGATACGACCAGCGTGATTGGCCGCTTTCGTCACGAACGCCAGATTCTGGCTAATCTCGATCACCCCTATGTTGCCCGCCTCCTCGATGGCGGAACCACTGGCGACGGTTTGCCCTACTTCGTCATGGAGTACGTCAAGGGCCTCCCCATTGATGAATATTGCGAGAGCAAGAAGCTGAGTATTGAAGATCGCTGCCTTCTGTTCGACAAAGTGTGCCAGGCCGTTGCTTACGCCCACCGCAATCTGGTTGTGCATCGCGATCTGAAGCCAAGCAATATTCTGGTAACCGCCGACGGCGACCCAAAGCTTCTAGATTTCGGCATTGCGAAAGTGTTGACCGACGAGACTTCTGAGGCGACCATCCTCAACACTCAGGCATTTCTCCGTCCACTGACGCCTGACTATGCCAGCCCGGAACAAGTGCGTGGCCTCGCCGTAAGCACGGCCACCGATGTCTATTCGCTGGGCGCCGTACTCTTTGAATTACTCACCAGCAAGCGGCCGCACAAACTAAGTTCCTATACGCAGGACGAACTGATTCGCGAGATCTGCGAACAGACGCCGCACCGGCCCAGCGATATCGCAACCCAACCCACGGCCCGCCGCCTTACTGGCGACCTCGACAATATTGTGTTGATGGCGATGCGCAAAGAGCCCGAGCGCCGCTATCAATCGGTGCTGCAACTGCAGGAGGATTTGCATCGCCACCTGACCGGCATGCCGGTAGTTGCTCGCGAAGATACGTTCCGCTATCGGGCTGGCAAATTCCTCCGCCGCCATCGCTATGCCGTGGCAGCCGGAGCGTTTCTTGCCCTCAGTGCCGCAGGCGGCGTGATGGCTATCCTTTCATCGGCTCGCCTCGCCGATCAGCAACGAACCGTGGCGCAGCAACAGGCGGCCAAAGCTGAGGTCGCTCACACTGAGGCCGAACAGCAGCGTGATGTGGCCGTGCGCGAAACCAATCGCGCAATTGAAGCGGCCCAACGTGCCGAAGACAATCAGGCGAAATCCACAATCAGCCAACGTAAGCTAAACGAACGGCAAATCCTGATGATTGATTTGGCCAACAACACCATGCTTAAGGTCTTCGATGAATTGGAAACTGTTCCCGGATCCATTGAAGCACGCCGCCAAATTGCCATCAGCACCCGGGCTTTTCTGGATCACTTGAACAACGATGATCTTGGCTCGCCGGAACTGGCGCTGCTGCTTGCACGCACCTACATGCGGCTGGGTGATGTTTATGGTCAGGTGGCAGTCACGAACCTGGGTGATACTGACAGCGCTCTGAAGTACTATCGAAACTCAGAGGTATTATATGCGAAGGCTCTAAAAGTGCTTCCATTCGATGCCGAGAGACGCGTTTCCTGGTTTGGAGTACAAGATAGAATTGGCCGGATCCTTGAAGCTCGCGGGCAAATGGACGAGGCGATTGTTCTATACCAGCGGGCGTTGCCAGTTGTAGAAGAGGCCGTACGATTAGTACCTGAAAAATATAGCAGGGCTCAAATCCGCATCATTCATAATCGCCTTTCTGTTCTTCTCAGTGCCAAAAACGATCCCGCAGCGCCGTTCCATGCTGCTGAAGAAATCAGAATGATGGAACTGGATTTGGCTGAGTCTCCCAATGATCCGATGGTGCTTTTGCGTGCATCCAATTCGTATTCCGCTCAAGCTCGCGCCCACAACGCTAAAGGACAATTCAAGGAAGGATTGGCAAAGTACAAGCGCTCTGCCGAAATTAGGGAAGACCTGTTGAACAGAACACCCAGCGATCCTTCAGCACTTCGCAACATGATGATCAGTTATGGTCATCTGGGCGATAGTCACAATGCACCCGGTGTGCCCGAACTGAAAGACTCTGATGCTGCGAAAGCTTACTACCTGAAAGCAGTTGCCATTGCAGAGCGCATGGTTAAAGCCGATAAGACGGACATTCGCTCCAAATACGACTTGGGCAATGCGCTTTCCCGCCTCGGCAGTATTCTGTTTCGCCCGCAAGATCATGCAGAGTCGATGGCTGTGCTGCAACGTGCAATTGATGCCTTTGAAGAGGTCAGAAAATCAGATCCCTCCGTTCTGATCTATTCCGCAGACTTGGCTACCGTGCTTGTGACACGGGGTGATCGTTACGCAGGAGCTTCAAAAATAGAGGACGCCAAAAACAGCTATGAGCGGGCCATAGCGCTTTCCGATTGGGTGCTCAGCAGGGATAAGTCAGCCATTCGCTCAGATGCCACAGTGTTCAATGCACTGAAAAAAATGGCGCTGCTAAAGGCATCGATTGGCGATCGTAAAGGAGCACTCGACGTTGCCGATTCACTGCTAAATCGGGCACGGCAAATGAGCCCCGATGTACGCGTTCGCAATGGCAGGTTCGAACCGCTTGCTTACTATTGGCAGGGCTCGGTGTACGAAACGCTGGCCCGCCAAAATCAGTCCGCATCAAGGCTTGCCGATTGGAAAAGCGCGCAAGAAGCATACCGTATCAGCGAGGCCGGCTGGTTGAAACTTACCGATGTTCAGATTTCACTAAGCCGCGAAGAGAGAAAACTTGTCCCTGTAAAGATTGCGGAATGCACGCAACAAATTAATCAACTGCTGGCGCTACGATAACCAGGCTGCCGCGATACATGCCCATGCCGCATGTGAAAAATAGCTCTGTTTTAGGCTGTGCCGGAAGGTTGATCAATGTGACGCCGCCAAGCGGAACATCGCGCGAAATGTTCATTGATGGAAACACAATCCTGCCTCCGCAGTTGGGCTCGCCCGTGCGAAGGAAGGCTAATGTTACGGCCTTTCCTTGCGGGATTTGCACGCGCGCCGGTTCAAAGCCAGTGGGCGTGATTCGGATTTCAATTGCACCCGCGGGCAGCGGGTCTGCTTTAGGTTTGGCCGCCGCAGCAGCCACGCGGACTACAAACGGAGCTACCTCCACTTTGCCCGCCACCTGTATCTGCACCCAAAGTTTATAGAGCCCCGCAGCCGGAAAACTGGTTCCCATGCGAATCGTTTGAGGCGGCAATCCTAACGCTTCCGCCGAATGCGAATGTACTTCGCTGCGGTTGATTGTATCTGTGCCTTCCTCCATGGGATGGGCATGAATAAAGCTCTTCAACCCCTCACTGGCAATTGCAATATGAGCCCACGCACCAAGGTAGGGCTGCAAATCCGGGGTCTTCAACTTGATCTGAAAAATAACATCTTCACCCGCTCGCAAATGGTCTGGCGTCAGCAATTCAACAATAGGAGAAGCCATCAACTTGCTGCCCGGCCGCCGATCACCGGGCCGGTTAACCAGGAAGCTTTCCATGCGTTGGTTTGATCCGGGAGCAGTAAACTCCGCATGCAGTTTGTATTGCCCACCGTGTGGAAACGTATAAGGAACCTC
>JBBRJC010000274.1:0-5904 GCA_038220135.1 Bryobacterales bacterium
GAAAGCTGCCAACTGGGTGGTGAAACAGATGAAAGAAATTGGTGCCGATAATTCGCACCTTGAAAAGTGGGGTCCATTCGGCAAAGGCTGGAGTTTTGATCGCTTTTCCATGCACCTGATTGAACCGGCCTATTCGCCGATTGCAGGTTTTCCGTTGGCCTGGTCGCAGGGTACAAATGGCCCTGTTACTGCTGAACCGATGATTGCTATTCTTACAGCGCAATCAACGGATGAGGATAAGGCAAAGTTTAAGGGCAAGCTGAAGGGCAAGATGATTTTGCTGGATGCGCCACGTGAAGTGCGTTTGCATTTGAAACCTGACGCAAGCCGCTATACGGACGCAGAACTGGCAGAACAGGCAATGTCGCAGGATCCTGGCGTAGTCGGCACAGGTGGCTTCAACATTGCCTCTCTTCCCAACAATATTCAAACCATGTTGCGCGCTGCAGGCGGTGCCGGTGGGCGTGGTGGCCCAGGCTTCAATCGCGAAGCATTGGCAGAACGGCGCCGGAAGTTTCATCAGTGGTTGAGTGATGAAGGCGTCGCGGCGGTAATAACTAATGGTTACTTGGGCGACGGTGGTACGGTATTTGCTTCCTCCGCTGGTGGACGGGAAGAGAAGGACCCCAATCCTCCGCCTTACGTTGCTATCACGCCTGAGCATTACAACCGCATTTATCGGTTGGTAGAAAAAAAGATTCCTGTAAAGCTGGAATTAGATGTGAAAGCGACTACCGATTCAACGCCGAAAGATTCCTGGAACGTTGTCGCTGAAATTCCTGGTGGCAGCAAGAAAGACGAACTGGTAATCATTGGCGCTCACCTGGATTCCTGGCACGGTGGCACCGGTGCAACTGACAACGCAGCTGGCTCAGCGGTGATGATGGAAGTGATTCGAATTTTGAAATCGCTGAATCTGAAGATGGATCGCACTGTGCGCATGGTGTTGTGGAGTGGCGAGGAAGAAGGGTTGCTTGGTTCAAAAGCTTATGTTAAGGAACACTTCGCAGACACCACAACCATGAAGCCGACGGCTGAACATGCCAAGGTTTCTGCTTACTACAATCTGGATAATGGATCTGGCAAAATTCGTGGCGTGTATCTGCAAGGCAACGACATGATTCGCCCGGTGTTTGAAGATTATCTGAAGCCGTTTCATGATTCCGGTGCAAAGACTCTTTCCATTCGTAACACAGGCGGCACCGATCATCTTTCCTTCAACGAAGTGGGTATCCCTGGCTTCCAGTTCATTCAGGATCCTTTGGACTACATGACGCGTACACACCATTCCAACTATGATGTGTACGACGAAATTCAACGCGGTGATCTGATGCAGGCTTCTGCCATCATTGCCTCGTTCGTATATTTAACGGCAAATCGCGATGAGGCGATGCCGCGCAAACCGATGCCCAAGCCGGTGCCCGCAGGTGGCCGCGGTGGTGGACGTCCTGATGGAGCAACAAGTGCAACACCTCCCACTGGTAACTAGTTTTCTGTTAGCCGCCGGGCTTTCTTTCGCCGGTGGTACCTGGAAAGAGAATGTGGAATTTGCAACGGTTGAGGGCGGCGAAAAGCTGACCCTCGACGCGTGGATTCCAGAAGGCAAGGGTCCGTTTCCCGCCGTGATTGTTGTACACGGAGGTGGCTTTGTCAATGGCGATAAACAGACCTATGTGAAGCCGTTGTTCGATCCGTTAAAGGCCAGTGGTTTTGCCTGGTTTACGATCAATTACCGGTTGGCACCAAAGGTACATTTCCCCGAGCCGGAACAGGATGTTGGCCGTGCCATTCGTTGGGTGAAGGCGAACGCGAAGACCTACAATTTGGATGTGACGAAGATTGCGTTGATGGGCGAATCCGCTGGCGGTACGCTTGTGAGTTATGTTGGCGTTCATCCGGGGCCCGGTGAAGAAGTATCTGCCGTGGTTGCTCTTTACGGGGTACACGATTGGGTGCAGCGGTCCAAGCAGCGGGATTCACTGGGGGCGAATTTGTCGAAATTGCTGGGGTTGCCGCTTGAGTTAACCCCATCAACTCTAGTGAAGTTGAAAGAGATTTCGTCGACGACATATCTGACCAGGAATTCGCCGCCGTTCTATTTAATTCATGGCACGCGAGATGTGCAGGTGCCTTACGATCAGTCGGTTTTAATGTGTGAAGAGATGAAAGCTGTGGGAGCCAAGTGCGAGCTATTAACGCTGCCCGGTGGCGGCCATGGTATGGCTGGATGGGAAAAGATCCCGGGACTTACAGTGTATAAGGAGAAAATGATTCAGTGGTTGAAGCAAACGTGGAAGCAGTAACTGCAGAGCGAACGATGACAAAAGCCGAAGCTGTGATCGCTTTGGAGCGCGAATGCGTATTGGGCAATTATGGCCGCTATAACCTGGTGCTGGAGCGCGGCAAAGGTTGCTACCTTTACGACACTGATGGCCGGCGGTATTTGGATCTGCTGTCCGGTATCGGCGTAAACGCACTGGGCCATGCGCACCCGCGGATCATGCGCATTATTCGCGAGCAGGCACCGAAACTGATCCACTGTTCCAATCTCTACTATCACGAGTATCAGGGCAAATTGGCGAAGAAACTTTGCGATGTCAGTGGGCTTGACCGGGTCTTCTATTGCAACTCCGGTGCTGAAGCGGTGGAAGGCGCTGTGAAGATGATGCGGTCGCACGGAAATGCAATTGGTGGTGGCAAGCGGGAAATCGTTTCGCTGAACAATTCGTTCCATGGGCGGACGATGGGCGCACTTTCATTGACGGGCCAGCCGAAGTATCAGAAGGATTTTGAGCCGATGATGGAAGGCGTGCGCTTTATCGACGCCAACAATATTGAACAGTTGGAAGCAGTGGTGAACGAAAAGACCACGGGCATTATTCTGGAAGGTATTCAAGGCGAAGGTGGCATTCATCCAATGACTGCACCTTTTCTTGAGAAGGCTCGCGAATTGGCAGGCCGGTTCAATGCATTGCTGGTGTTCGATGCCATTCAATGTGGCGTGGGGCGCACAGGTACCTACTTTTCTCATCATTTGATTGCCCCGCATGTGAAGCCGGACATCATGGTGACGGCTAAACCGCTTTCCTGTGGGTTGCCGTTGGGCGTGGTGATGGTGAACGAGCGGGCGGCTGCATCCATTCGGCCCGGCATGCACGGTACTACCTTCGGTGGCAATGTCCTTGCGACCCGTGTGGCGTTGGAATTTATGGAGATTCTGGAAGGCCTGTTGCCGCACATAACCAGTACAGGGGAATACTTCCGGCAGGAACTGCGCGAACTTGGAAAGAAGTATAGCTTTGTCGAACAAGTGCGCGGCATGGGATTGATGATTGGAGTGCAGCTTTCGATTCCCGGTAAGGACCTGGTTTCCGAAGGCATGAAGCATGGCTTGTTGTTCAACTGTACGCACGATACTGTTTTGCGCTTTTTGCCTCCGTACATAATAACTGAGAAGGAAGTGGACAAGGCGATTTCGGGGTTGAAGAAGGTTTTCCGCACAGTTAGGATCTAATTCAACATTGTAATTGTGCCACGTCATGGCAGATTTACAAGGTTGTATATGTATGTTTTCCAACTGTTTTACCTTGCAATCATGCCATTCTATGCCATAATTGCAAGGATGGTTCTTCGCGAGCAATATTTCGGCGTCATTGAGGAACTCCTCGATCAATTCCCAGCCGTTGGCATACTCGGACCTCGGCAGGTGGGGAAAACCACGCTAGCATACCGGTTTGCCGAGCAGTTTCCTGGAGCCATTTATCTGGATTTGGAGCTGCCTTCCGATCTGGCCAAGCTCACTGATCCTGAGTTGTATTTCAAATCAACAGAAGGCAACCTGCTGATTTTGGACGAGATACACCGCCTGCCCGGGGTCTTTCAAATATTACGTGGTGTGATCGATCAACGTCGCCGGAAGGGTCTGGACACGGCACAGTTTCTATTGCTTGGCTCCGCATCGATTGAATTGCTGCAGCAAACGGCTGAGTCTTTGGCAGGGCGGATTGCCTTTACCGAACTGCCGCCATTTACCGCTGCGGAGGTCAACGATGGTGAGATGAAGACACTGGACCGGTTGTGGATGCGCGGCGGATTTCCTGGAAGCTTTTTGGCAAAGACCGATCAGCGTAGTGCCGCGTGGCGTCAATCCTTTATTCGCACCTATCTGGAGCGTGACATTCCGTCGCTGGGCCCGCGGGTACCCGCAGAAACCCTGCATCGGTTCTGGCAAATGCTGGCCCACAACCAGGGGCAAATGCTTAATGCTGCCCGGATTGCGGCAGGTTTGGGCGTTAGTGGCCACACGGTGGCTCGCTATCTTGACTTATTGGTAGACCTGCTTTTGGTTCGGCGGCTGCAACCCTGGATACAGAATGCGGGTAAGCGCCTCACGCGATCGCCGAAAATCTACATTCGCGATTCCGGGCTTGTTCATGCCTTGCTTGAAATCAAGCACTTGGACGAGTTGCTAGGTCACCCTGTGGTGGGTGGCAGTTGGGAGGGTTTTGTAGTGGAGACGATACTTCGTGCACTGCCCGAGGGGACCAATGCCTGGTACTATCGCACTTCAGCCGGGGCGGAGATCGACCTGCTACTGGAGTCAGCCAGCGGTGTGCGTATGGCGATTGAGGTGAAGCGTTCGCTGGTGACCCACCCAAGCAAGGGGTTTCACTATGCTTGTGAGGATCTGCATGTGGCACGGCGTTATGTTGTGTATCCCGGGCAGGAGCGATATCCAGTTAATGCTGAAACCGAAGCCATTCCGTTTGCGACAGCGGCGACCGAAATCTTTAGGTCGCCGCACGGGGCCGCGCCCGTAGTATAAAATACAAAGGTCCAAGCCACTTACTTCGTGACGGTGCTTTCCCGGCGGTTCAATGTTACCTTACCTGAGTGCTCCAGCAATTCGAGTTGGTGAAATTGGGTTCGATCCATCGGGAATTCTTGCGGGAGCAGGTGTGCTGATTGGCCATTTTGCCTTCTTGCGCAATGCGCAATCGTTTGGCTTTGATCGCGGGAAAGCCTCCAGGCTGAGCTTTTTCCTAATGATCGGTGGCCTTGCTGGCGCTCTGTTGTTCAGTATCTGGACCAACGACCGGCCAATTGCTTCGCTCGCCGATTGGCGCACCAAACCACCCGCAATTTCTTCGCTAGGGGCAATCAGTGGGGCAACGCTTGTGGCTCTTGGTTGGTTCCTCAGGAACCGGCTATCTTTAGTTGACAGCATGCGCTGGCTGGATGCGGCTGCCCTGGCATTTCCCATAGCGTGGCTGTTGCTGCGTGCTGGCTGTATTTTGCAGCATGACCATCCAGGCATTCGTACCGGCGGTTGGCTGGCCGTCCCTTATCCCGATTGGCCCAGGTATGATTTGGCGTTTCTTGAATTCCTATTTCTTATCCCGGTTGTAATTGGCTTTGAATTATTCAGGCGCCGGCCACTGCCTGCCGGTGCTTTCGCTATCTTGTTATTAGCGTTGTATGGTGGCTTGCGTTTGTTGATTGAGCCTTTGCGCGTTGACCCGGTTCGATACTGGGGTGTCAGCGTTGACCAGTGGACCGTCGCAGTCTTTGCCGGTCTGGGGATTGCAGTGATGAGCCGGATGCAATTTCATCCGAAAGGGCGAGGTATCCAATGAAAGATCTTCCAACAATTCTGATCGGTGTTGCTGTAGCGGCATACCAATTGGCCCCAGTCGTGATCACGCCGAATGGGCCTGGCGGTGCTGCTGGTCCATTTTCCTGCTGCACCAAAAACTTTGATGCAATTAACTTAAACCGCCGTCCTGGACAGCCATTGGCCTTCGAAATTAATGCTGGACAGGTGGACGCGAAGTATCGCGCTGTCGCTCGCGCTGGGGGCATGTTCGTATTTTTCGATACAAATGGGCCAACGATTGATCTTCG
>JBBRJC010000275.1:0-5878 GCA_038220135.1 Bryobacterales bacterium
GGGAATAAAGACGCCACAACCTTGTCTAAAGTGCTCGGGTTCGTTGCTGTCACCGCTTCTACCATCAATGCTGTTGGCGGCTATTTGATCACTGATCGAACGTTGAAAATGTTCAAGAAGAGAGGATAGTAATGAACGACATCATCTATCCTATTTTTTATCTTTTTGCCGCCGGTCTTTATATTCTTGCGTTGATGTGGATGTCGTCGCCTTCCACCGCGCGCCGTGGCGTATGGGCGGGCGAAGTTGGCATGCTGCTGGCTATCGTTGGTACGCTGCTGCGCTTTGAAGTGGTGGAGTATCGGTGGATCGCGCTCGCTTTCATTTTGGGCGCCGCTATTGGAGCCCCGCTTGCACTGATGATGCCGATGACCGCGGTGCCGCAACGCACGGCATTGGCCCAGGCATTCGGCGCCCTCGCCGCTGCTTTAATTGGTACCGCTGAATACTTTCAGGCTCAACCTCATGGCTTTGTGATGGTGGCACTGACGCTGGAAATGTTGCTTGGCTATGTGACCTTTACCGCAAGCTTGGTTGCTTTCGGAAAATTGCAGGAGCTTTTGCCGGGCCGCGCCTTAACCTACAAGGGTCAAAATTTCATCAACCTCAGCGTATTGGCGCTAGCGATCATCGTCGGCATTATGCTTTGCCGCACACCTGAGAATACGGCACTGTTCCCCTTCTTTGTTGCCTTTTCACTGATGTTTGGCGTGTTGCTCATTATCCCGATTGGTGGCGCAGACATGCCAACGGTGATTGCTCTACTTAATTCCTATGCCGGCCTTTCTGCCAGCGCGATGGGCTTTGCCTTCGACAATAAATTGCTGATTGTGGCTGGCGCTTTGGACGGATCATCGGGCTTAATCTTGTCGATCATCATGTGCCGCGCCATGAACCGCTCCTTTATCAATGTGCTGTTCGGTGCTTTTGGTGCGCAAAAACAGGGAAGTGCTGCGGTGGTGGAACAAAAGCCCGTCCGCTCGGCATCGCCCGAAGAAGCTGCCTCAATTCTGGATTCTGCCCGTTCGGTGATCATCGTGCCAGGCTACGGTTTGGCTGTGGCCCAGGCACAGCACAAGCTGCGGGAAATGTACGATATCCTGACCCGGCGCGGTATCGACGTCCGCTTTGCCATTCATCCGGTTGCCGGCCGCATGCCCGGACACATGAACGTGTTGCTGGCAGAAGCCGACATCCCTTACGACAAAATGGTGGAGATGGAAGATATCAACGGCGAATTTTCCAACTGCGATGTGGCCTTGGTAATTGGTGCAAACGACGTTGTGAATCCCGCTGCAAAGACTGATCCGAACAGCCCCATCGCCGGAATGCCAATCCTGGAAGTGGACCGCGCCCGCACTGTGATGATCATCAAACGTGGCATGGCCGCAGGCTTTGCCGGCATCGACAACGAACTGTATTACATGGACAAAACGTTGATGTTGTTCGGCGATGCCAAGTCGTTTGTCGGTAGCATTGTGAAGGAACTGGGAGCGTTGGTTAACGCCTAATTGCTGAACTTAACCGGCCCGCTATCCTGGGCCGGCACTTCCGGCTTTTTCTTGTCGATCCTGACATTGACCGCATCGAAGGTGTGTTCGGGGTCAAATTGCGCCTCAACCGCCACGGGGTCACCTACTTTGAGATCGGTGAGTTTTATCTTCTTGTCGCCATCGAAAAAGGTAGTCTTCTTGCCCACATTGAACTTCAGCGTATTGCCGTCTTCTGCTTCTAAAAAAAAGAATTTCTTGTCGATGATTTTCAGAATACCGATGAAGTTGGGCAACACGTCTTCGGAATTCTTGTCGCGCGTGTTTCCAGCTTGACGGCGGTTTGGGCTACCTTGGCGGCGCGGCATGCGTTGCTGTGAGTAGGCAAATTCGCCTGCGGCAAATACGGCGATCAAAGTTAAGACACAAAATCTCATCTCTCTATATTGATGCGGGCCGAGGGCAACTAGTTACTTCTCCAATCCCGGTCAGGATGCGAGGGAGCATGAACAAATGTGTCGCTGCCGGAAGCAGTTCACACACTCAGCAAAGAAGACCACTATGTTTTAGTACATCGTTTCAGTAATTTGTTGCCACAACACGCCGCTCCCTGGCAGTAAGTTACCGAGCCACGCGCGTCAGCAAGGGGTGAAATAAATGAAAATTCCGATGACGGCCAACTTTCGCACGAAAAGCGAACTCGTAGGACGCGATATAACGCGTTCCCGCGAGGCACCTGATGATTTCGCATCTCCCAAACTGACATTCAATAGTGATCGTTCAAGCCAGCCGCATTTATTTCACACCTTCTCAGCAAGCGGTCTGCTAATACGGCAATATTTTAATGAAACGAGGTACTCGTAAATGATCGACATGGCTTAGATTCATTGGGAGCGGCGCACGGCAACCACTACTCCACTTGCCCATACCAGCGGCAGGATTTCGAAGTCTGGATTTGAAGCCAGCTTGCCCATCAAAACCGGCACTTTTAGCGCGTGGCCTTCAGGCCAATTGGCTTGCGGCAGCATGTCGTCAATCACGTAGAACCCTCCGGGCTTTATCACCGCCAGCGCGGCATCCAATCCCTCATACTTTCCAGGCATGGCATCGGCGAATACGAAGTCGAAACTTTCATCCGTTTGAGATTCGAGAAATTCCAATCCACCACAAGTTACCAATGTGAGGCGAGTATCACTACCCAGCGAATCCATTGCAACTTGCTGAACTGTGCCATCGTTATCAACGCTAATCAATGTTGATTTGGCGTCCATGCCCTGCAAAATCCAGGCTGTAGCAATGCCGGTGCCGGTACCCAATTCGAGGAATTTACCGCCAGGTTTGGACGCTGCAAGCATCCGCAACATTGCCCCCACCAAAATTTCCGAAGACATGGCGAATTGCAATTCTGATGTCTTAGCTTTTATTGAATCAAGCTGGGGTGGCGGCTGGATGTAAGGAAGATCTTGCATAACGTCAGGTTACCTGAAACTGCCTATGCAAAAGTAGCTGTTCCAATTTCCAGTCAAACCAAGCGACGCACGGAAACTGAGGCAATCACTTCTTACCGAAAGTGGACTCAATAGTGTTGGCGGTCGCGAAGTTTTTCAACCAACGCTGAAGTTGTACAGATCTCGCTTGGTCGAGCCGCTCGTCGGCCCACTTTGGCAGGCTTCCAAATCGAGTCGCCAATTGACCCTTCAAGATCTTTGCCTCACTATCGCGAATAGCATCCTGCACAAATTCGTTCTTGAGAAAGTCGTTAGTGATTCCCCTATTCTTTCAGTCAAACTACGCAATGCACGGTAACTGAGGCAATTACTTCTTACCGAAGGTGGACTCAATAGAGTTCGCGGTTACGACGTTTTTCAACCAACGCTGAAGTTGTACAGATCTGGCTTGGTCGAGCCGCTCGTCGGCCCACTTTGGCAGACTCCCAAATCGAGTCGCCAATTGCCCCTTTAGGATCTTTGCCTCACTATCTCGAATAGCATCCTGCACAAATTCGTTCTTGAGAAAGTCGTTATTGATTCCCATACTCTTGACCTCCATTTTGAGCCTTCCAGTCAAACAACGCAAGCCCGAAAGTAGCCCGAGTTGGGCCAACACTTTTTCCCGATCAGTTCCCTTCAAATCGCCCGCTTGCTTCACGATCTCCCGCAGCATTTCCGCCCCGCCCCGGGCAAGCATCGCAAGGGCAAGGTCTCCGGGCCTGCCACTTACCATCAACTGCTTCGCGTCCAATTCACGAATATCCATCATCCGAATCCGAACTTGCGTTTCGCCAAGATCGAGGTGGTCTTCCATATGCATCTTCGGCTGGCCGATATACAAAACCACTTGGCGCACCCGTCGCCGATACTTCTGCCCAATCAATAAACAGTAAATCCCTTCGCGATAAGCTATTTCCTTGTCGTTGGCACCTTGAATTTCAACATGCAGAAGCGTGTCATCAGCCAGCAGGAACACCAAATCAGCCCGGCGCTCTTCCACCCTGGCCAATTCGACATTCAGCACTTCAACAATAGCCACACCTCCTGTCAGTTGGTCCAACAGGCTTGGGTGGTCCCGCTGAAACAAGTCCTTCACCACTAAATCGTACTTGCTGCGCTCCTGCATTCTGCGATTCTCACCTATCCCCACAGGAGGGCCCGCTGACCCTCCTTCATCGTCGAATTGCAGCCTTTAGTTGCTGGCGGCCAGTGCGAATTCACGCTTTTCAATGGGTTTTTCCAAATTGATTATGGCTGGCAGCCCCAGTTGCAGCCGCAGCTCACTGTCCAGACGATTGGAAGCATCTTCGTGCTCCTTGAGGAACTGACGCGCATTTTCGCGACCCTGGCCAATACGTTCACCGCGGAAACTGTACCAACTTCCGCTTTTTTCCACCAACCCTTTGGCCACGCCCAAATCCAGCAAGTCCCCTTCTCGCGAAATTCCAACACCATACAAAATATCGAACTCCACTTCCCGAAATGGCGGGGCAACCTTATTCTTCACCACCTTCACTTTCGTCCGGTTCCCAACCACCGCTTCCCCATCTTTGATTGCAGCAATTCGGCGGATGTCCAGCCTCACGCTGGAAAAAAACTTCAGCGCTCGTCCACCGGATGTGGTTTCCGGGCTACCGAACATAACCCCAATTTTTTCACGGATTTGGTTGATGAAAATAAGGCAGGTATTCGATTTCGACACCGCACCGGTGAGCTTGCGCATGGCCTGAGACATAAGCCTCGCCTGAGTCCCAACGCTCGCGTCACCCATTTCGCCCTCAAGTTCAGATTTGGGAACAAGCGCCGCCACAGAATCCACCACCAGGACGTCAACCGAACCTGAAGCAATCAGGGTATTAGCAATTTCCAGTGCCTGTTCAGCGTAATCAGGCTGAGCCACCAGGAGATTGTCGGTATCAACTCCCAATTTGCCAGCATAAATTGGGTCCAACGCATGCTCCACGTCGATAAATACCGCCGTGCCACCAGCTTTTTGGGCCTGCGCAATCACCATCAGGGCTACCGTTGTTTTACCCGATGATTCAGGTCCGTAAATTTCAATGATGCGCCCCCGTGGAAGACCACCAACCCCGAGCGCGTGGTCGATTGAAATCGAACCAGTGGAGATAACGGAAATCGGTTCTAAATCATCCTGGCTGCCGAGCCGGAGGACCGACCCTTTTCCAAATTTCTTGTCTATTTGACTCAAGGTCAACGCCAGAGCCTTTGTTCGTTCATTGAGATCGATCATGCTTGTGAGTGGGATACATCTGGCGAATATCTCAATACCGGGTGAAGATCTGAGGGAGTAGTCCCTGGCTAGGAAACCCCCGATGACGTTATTTTGTAGCATTACTGGCAACGCCGCTATTAGTTGCGCTTAGGTGGAGGGGTATGAACCGAATCTTGATTTTGGCTTCGTTTGTAATTTCGGCATTTGCGACCGGTTAGAAGGACCCAAATCGGCTATGCGAGGAGATCCAGCGTGTGCTCCACATTCCGCATCTGCTGCCCAACTTACAGACGAAGAGGTACGCAGAATTTGTCGCTACCGAAGGAGTGTTTGGGTAAGGTATCAGCTACAGTCCCACTCACTTTTGCATGAGATACCGGCAATTGTCTATCGGCCAGCAGGACGCACCGAAAAGAGCAAAAGTAGCACTGTAAATAATCAAGGTATTTAGCAATGCGGCTGGAAAAGAAGCCGCAACCAGAAACCCGATTGATTGGGAAGCATTTGAGCAGTACAACTGGATCTGTAAACAAAGTAAACTATAAAAGAGAATGCAGGACGATTCCCCGGATCAATTTCCCCTCGGCATGGAAGTGGCGGTTCCCCGCAAAGAGCCCGCATGGGAGCGCGTACAATTGGCGCGCCACGCAAAGCGGCCGCATACC
>JBBRJC010000276.1:0-5833 GCA_038220135.1 Bryobacterales bacterium
GTCAAGACAAAGCGATTGCAATTCGCGAATGAGTACGTTAAACGACTCAGGCACGCCAGGTTCAGCGGCTGCTTCACCCTTTACAATGGCTTCGTAGATTTTGGCGCGTCCGTAAACGTCGTCGGATTTTGCCGTCAACAATTCTTGCAATACGTAGGCTGCACCATACGCTTCAAGTGCCCAAACTTCCATTTCACCGAAGCGCTGTCCGCCAAATTGCGCCTTGCCACCAAGCGGCTGTTGCGTAATCAACGAATAGGGTCCGATTGAACGAGCGTGGATTTTGTCGTCAACCAGGTGCGAGAGCTTCAACATATAGATGTAGCCCACCGTTACTGGTTGCTCAAACAACAACCCGGACATACCGTCCAGCAAACGAACTTTGCCCGAACTTGGCAAATTGGCCTTAGCCAGCATCGCCTTGATGTCCGATTCAGCCGCACCGTCAAATACCGGTGTTGCAAAGTGGAAGCCAAGGAACTTAGCGGCCCAACCAAGGTGGGTTTCCAGAATCTGACCGACGTTCATACGGGAAGGAACGCCCAGTGGATTCAGCACAATCTCAACCGGAGTACCGTCGGCCAGGTGCGGCATGTCCTCTTCAGGAACAATGCGCGCGATAACACCCTTGTTACCGTGACGACCGGCCATCTTGTCACCAACGCTTAACTTGCGCTTCATCGCAATGTAAACCTTAACCAGTTTAATTACACCTGGAGGCAGTTCATCACCCTTACGCAGTTTGGCAATCTTTTCTTCGGTGATCTTTTCCAGCACAGCGATCTGACGCGAAGTCATTTCTTCGATTTCGTCGATGATTTCGTTCAGCCGCGGGTTCTTGTCCTTCAAACGAACACGCTTCAAATCGCGGCCGCGCAGCGACTCAACGATTTCACGGTTCATCAATGCACCTTTGGAGACCAGCTTCTTGTTGGTCTTTTCGTCGTGCAGATCGGCAAGAATTTCCTGAGCGTCAATCTCTTTTGTCAAACGCTTGGCGCGTTCGTCGTTCAAGATGCGCTTTTCGTCATCAAGATTGCGATGCAGGCGGGCAATCTGGTTGTCCAGAATTTGCTTGGAGCGTTCATCGAGTTCGGTGCCCTTGCGTGCAAACACCTTACAATCAACAACCGTGCCTTCCATACCCGGCGGGCAATAAAGCGAAGCATCTTTCACATCACCGGCTTTTTCACCGAAGATGGCTCGAAGCAACTTCTCTTCCGGCGTCAACTGCGTTTCACCCTTGGGCGTTACTTTGCCCACCAGAATGTCACCCGGTTTTACCGTAGCACCCACGCGGATAATGCCGCTTTCATCAAGATTGCGCAGGAAGCTCTCGGAGATATTTGGAATATCCCGCGTGATTTCTTCAGGCCCAAGCTTGGTATCGCGCCCTTCAATTTCCAGCTCTTCGATGTGGATCGAAGTGTAGTAATCTTCCTTCACCAACTTTTCCGACACGACAATCGCATCTTCGAAGTTGTAACCGCGCCAGGGCATGAACGCCACCAGCACATTGCGGCCCAACGCCAGTTCACCCAGCTCTGTACAAGGACCGTCGGCCAGAACTGCGCCTTTTTTCACTCTCTGGCCAAGCTTTACGATCGGCTTTTGCGTGATACAGGTGTTCTGATTCGAACGTTTGAACTTAATCAACGTATAAATGTCTGCGCCCACTTCGCGCGACATCTGCCCTTCGTGAGCGGACGAACCATCGACACGGACAATAATACGTTCGGAATCGACGGAATCCACAATACCGGCACGTTTGCAAATGACAACTGCACCGGAATCGCGAGCAGTTACCAACTCCATGCCTGTGCCCACAAAAGGAGCCTCAGCACGCAGCAGCGGTACAGCCTGCCGTTGCATGTTCGATCCCATAAGAGCGCGATTTGCGTCATCGTTCTCAAGGAATGGAATCAAGCTGGCGGCGACCGAAACAAGCTGCTTCGGACTAACGTCCATGTACTGCACTTCTTCGCGATGAATCAACACGAAGTTACCCTGCTGACGGGCGTTCACAAGGTCATCAAGAATCTTGCCGTCTGCAGCAAGCTTGATGTTCGCCTGAGCGATGATGTACTTATCTTCTTCCCATGCCGAAAGGTAATCGCAATACGCTTCGGTTTCAGCAACTTGCTTGCCGGGTTTCAGCGCAGCTAGAAGCTTGTCCATATCAAAGCGCGCCAAAACCTGTCCAACCTTGGTCGGAGTATCACCCGGGTTGAGAATTTTGACTTCGTCAATCACCACGCCAGTCAGCACACGGCGATACGGGCTTTCAATAAATCCGTATTCGTTGATGCGGGCAAAGCAACTGAGCGAGGAAATCAAACCGATGTTCGGGCCTTCCGGCGTTTCAATCGGGCAGATACGGCCATAGTGCGTAGGGTGAACGTCGCGGACCTCGAAGCCTGCGCGTTCGCGGCTCAAACCACCAGGTCCAAGAGCCGAAAGACGGCGCTTGTGCGTGATTTCCGACAGCGGATTGGTTTGATCCATGAATTGGGAAAGCTGACTCGATCCGAAAAATTCGCGGATCGCAGCCATCACCGGCTTGGCGTTAACCAGGTCGTGCGGCATTGCCGTCGACATTTCCTGATACACCGACATCTTTTCCTTGATCGCACGTTCCATGCGAACCAGGCCGATGCGGAATTGATTTTCCAGCAATTCGCCAACCGCGCGAACACGGCGGTTACCCAAGTGATCGATGTCATCCACCAGGCCAATACCTTTGCGCAAGCGCAGCAAGTAACGGATGGTTGCGGTGAAATCATCGCCATCAAGCGTACGGCGGTCCAGCGGGTTCTTTTCCTTGTGACCGGCTTCAGCCTTCCAGCTTTCTGGAGCGTGGTCAGCCCGATCGTGCAATTTGATGTTGAACTTCATGCGCCCAACGCGCGACAAGTCATACTTGCGAGCGTCGAAGAACATGCCCTGGAACAATTGCGTTGCGGTGTCGATTGTCGGAGGATCGCCCGGACGAAGCTTGCGGTAAATTTCCAGCAATGCGTCGTTCTGCGTCTTGATTGGATCCTTGCGCATGGTGGAAACGATCACTGTGCCCACGTCGTCACGCTCTGGGAAGAACGCTTCAAGGTGCTCAATGCCGGCATCCATCAACTTGCTCAGAACCACGGTCGTCAATTCCTGATTTGCCTCAACCAGGATTTCGCCGGTCTCCATATCAACCACGTCGGCCATTACAACCGCGCCTTCCAGATCGTTCGGAGCTACTTCAAACTGCTCAACCTTAGCCTTCACCAGGTCTTTCAACACGCTGTTGGTGATCTTGCGGCCTTGCGGCACAACGGTTTCACCAGACTTTGAGTTGATTGCGTGCGATAGCTTCATTCCAAGCAATGCACCGCGACCCGATTCAGCAGCCACCCAGATCAGTTTCTTGTCCTTGATCTTCAGTGTGGTGTGCGTATCGGTATAGAACGTGCGCAAAATCTGCTCGTCGCTCTTCATGCCCAGGGCGCGAAGAAACACACTGCCGTAGAACTTACGCTTACGGTCAATGCGGACGTAGAGAAGATTCTTGTTGTCGTATTCGAATTCAACCCAGCTTCCGCGATACGGAATGATTTTGCCGAGATAGTAGCCCTGAGCCTGCACCTTTTCAAAGAAGACGCCGGGCGAGCGATGCAACTGGCTGACGATGACGCGCTCGGTACCGTTGATAATAAACGTACCGTTGTCGGTCATCAGTGGAACTTCACCAAAGAACACTTCCTGTTCCTTGATGTCGCGAACCGTCTTTATACCGGTTTCAGGATCCTTATCGTACACTGTTAAGCGGATTGTGACCTTTAGCGGAGCGGAATAGGTCATTCCTCGCTCTTCGCATTCAGGCACATCGTACTTCAACTGCAAGCCTACGGGGTCGCCGCAGCGGTTACAGAAGGTGACAATGTTTTTGTTAAACGTGCCGCACTTGTGACATAAAACGTCGCCCGCGTGAAACGGGTCAGTGCGAATGGTCGCGCCGCAAGCAGGGTTGCGGCAAGTCGAGCGCAGGTGATGAAGACCTTTCAAGTTGCCGCACTTGCATTCCCAATTGCCGATGGCGTAATCAACGAATTCCAATTGCGACAAACCACGAAAGTCGGTTATTGGAAATACACTTGAAAAAACGCTTTGCAACCCGGAGTCGTCACGCTCAGGGGGAAGCAGTTCCATTTGCAGGAACCGGGCATAGCTCTGTTTCTGAACCTCAATCAGGTTCGGAATCGGAACAGATGTCTTGATCTTCGAAAAGTCGACACGCTCACGAATAGCGAAATTTGCCGTGTTACTCATTTTCGTTCGTCCACTCCTATACAGAAACGGCATTCTAAGGGGCAGGAGCAAGCTGCCTTTAATAGCCGAACTGTAACAAACACACTAGCTGTACTACCAAAGTTAAACTACAGGCTAAACTACACACAATGAGCTACTTAGATTTACTTAACGGCCCCAGAGGGGACCACTACGCCTATCTGTAAGACTGGATACACTTCAACCGTTGTGGGTTTGCGCAGCAAGCGCGCGGGGACAGTTTGAAGCAAACTGCTAGCTGAAGAGCAGATAAATGAATTCACAGGCGCAATGCAGTCCGGCTCCGGCCAATACACATATCGTAGCAAATCCGCCACCCCCGGGTCAAACAGGGCATGACATAGTACTACTACTCAGTATTGAGTGAGACGCTAAGTGATCAAATTTTGGGTGGATCAAATAGAACGCGCTGGCGTATCCCCACCCAGGGAAACGCCAGCGCCAATTCTGTTGCTGAAAGAAATAAGAAGGACTACTTCACTTCGACGCTGGCGCCAGCATCGACAAACTTCTTCTTGATGGTCTCAGCTTCATCCTTGTTGATGCCTTCCTTGATCGTCTTCGGTGCGCCGTCAACCAGGTCCTTAGCTTCTTTCAAGCCGAGGCTGGTAACTTCACGGACAACCTTGATGACATTGATCTTGTTAGCGCCAGCGCCGGTGAGTACAACCGTAAATTCGGTCTTCTCTTCTACGGGAGCTGCGGCGGCAACTGCTGCGGGGGCTGCCGAAACAGCGGCTGCGGCGGATACGCCCAGCTTTTCTTCGAGCAACTTCACTAATGAGGAAGCCTCGAGCAGTGTCAACCCTTGAATCTGTTCTGCGATAGCATTGATGTCGGCCATGATCTTGTAGAACTCCTGAACTCGTTTAATAAATTTCGTTGGAAACTGGTATTTCCGGTTAAGCCTGCGCTTGAAAAAGCGTTAGGCGGTAAACTTTTCTTCCTTAACGCCTTGATCGATGACAACGGCCAAGTCGCGGCCCACGCCATTGATGACGGTGACCAAACGTTGTGCTGGTGCATTGATAAGCCACAGAATTTTCGACCACAGTGCTTCCTTCGAAGGCATGCTGGACAGATCCTGGATCCCGGCGATATCGATCACCCGGCCCTCAACCATGCCCGCCTTGAAAGTGAGCGTCGGGTTGGTTTTAGCGTAAGCTGTCAAAGCCTTTGCCAATGCAACCGGATCTCCTGCGGTGTATGCCAGCGAAGTCATCCCGGAGAGCTTCTCAAACAGAGGCTCTTTTCCGGTGCCTTCGGCGGCTTTCTGGACTACGTTATTCTTAACAACCTGATAATTCCCGCCCGCCTGACGAACCGTTTTGCGCAAAGCGTAGTCCTGCGCAACCGTCATCTTCTCGAAGCCGGCCAGGAACAAATGTTGTGCGTCTTCGAGTGACTTACGAAGATCGACACCATCCTGTTGCTTGTCTGCTTTCTTCTTCATTTGACGATTTCCTTATCTGCTCGTGTTACTTAGAACCTGTTGCCTATAATT
>JBBRJC010000277.1:0-5801 GCA_038220135.1 Bryobacterales bacterium
GGCGAATGCTCACGATGAAGGCCTGGGACATGGGTAAACATGCGAGCGAATTGCGGTCTGGTGACAAGTTGGATATCGCCTTCGTTGTGGAAGACGATCCCTATTCAAAGAGCCGCGGCTATTCCCATTGGTCGGCCACGATAAAAGATTTTAGAACTGCTTGAAACCGTTTCTGCTTCCATTGCGTTAATTGTGGTGTGAGGGCAAATGATTCACAATCTACGCGTTGAGAAGAGCAGGATCTAACCCTTCGCCACCCCATCCTTCGGCATATCCGGGCGCTCGACACGCATCGGGAGCCTACGCCTACGCGCTGGCTCCCGAATTGATTTTCTCCTTAGCATTTTATTTATTGTGTTGGCCTTTTCCAATTGATTGAGTTTTAACTTGTCCGTGAACTGATGCGATGACGGTAAGTTTGGCTCTGGGCGATTTACTTGTCGCAATATTGAAGTAATAGCCGCCGATAAACGCCGATAAACACGGATTGGCAGGAAAAGATAACAGAGTGGGAGAATGCCGCGAAGTTTGTGGAGTGTCCCAAGGTTGAAGATTTTATGTTTATCTGCGTTTACTATTTGTAGAATTCGTGGAGTGGACATGACGGGCTCCTTGGGTTTTTGAAATGCCTTTTCTCGGTTTCAATATAGTAGGTGGCTCGACGATCCTGAGTGCCTGAAACTGCAAGCAGTTGAAAGGAAACGTGAATATATTGAAGATTGGCGTGTGATCGCGGTCTTTGGTACTGCGATGCCAAGAGTACTATTCAAGGGGCACGGCTCCCTAAATCGCTTCCAGTTCCTGCTCCAGCATTTGCTTCAGATGCAGGTCAGCATAGTACCCCGCTTGCGCCAGCAACTCGTCGTGACTTCCCTGCTCCACCACCCGCCCGGCATCAAGCACGTAAATCCTATCAGAATGACGAACCGTTGAGACGCGATGGGAAATCAGGATATTTGTCCGGCCCTTCATGACCGCCCCAAGCCCTTCAAGTATCCGTTCTTCGGTTACCGTATCCACGCTTGACAACGCATCGTCCAGGATCAGCACACGCGGTTCACGGAGGATGGCCCGGGCTATCGCGGTGCGCTGCTTCTGGCCACCTGACAACGTAATGCCCCGCTCTCCAACAACGGTATCCAACCCGAGAGGAAACGATTCAATATCAGTATCCAAACCGGCGATGCCCGCAGCCCACTGCACTCGCTCACGGGTTGCACCAGGAACGCCCAGCGCGATGTTTTGTTCAAGCGTCATGCCGAACAAGAAAGTCTCCTGAGGAACGGTAGCAATTTCGCCACGCAACGATTTCAAATCGCGGTCTCGCACATCCACGCCGTCCATGCGAACCACTCCGGAGGTGACATCGATCAGCCTTGCCAACAAGCGCACCAGCGTCGTCTTGCCACATCCTGTGCGACCCACAATAGCCACCGTTTCACCGGCAGCAATCTTCAGCGTCACCCCGTTCAAGGCGGCGCGGCCATCAAATTCCACGGTCACATTTTCCAGCTCAATCGCACCTTGCGGATTGGCCACAACCACGGGCACCGCAGGCGACGCAATAGCCGGCTTCACTTCCAGCAGTTCACTGATCCGCAGCAGCGAGGCATTGCCACGTTCAATTAAATTCACCACCCACCCCATGGCGATCATCGGCCAGATGAGCATGCCCATGTAAGTGTGAAACATGACGAAGCTGCCGATGGAAATTTTGCCTGCCAGCAGCCTCTGACCACCGCCCCAAAGCACCATCAAAAACGTGAGAGCGATCAGCCCCTGCAACAGCGGCATGAAGGCGCCGGAGATTTTCGCCAGGCGCAGACTTTGGCGAATATAGTTTTTGTTGAGCCGCTCAAACACTTCCATTTCATGATCTTCCTGAGCATAGGCACGCACCACGCGAACGCCTGAAAGATTCTCCTGCACGCGGCTGGAAATATCGGAAAACTGGCGCTGCACCGCTTCGTGACGCACGTGAATGCGGCGGCCGAAGGCTACCACGGCTATTACCACTAAAGGCGCTGGTGCCATTGCCATCAGTGTCAGTTGCCAGTCGGTTGCGGCCATGACGCCAATCGCCAATAGGGAGAACAGAGTCGTCTCCGACCAGTACATCAAACCTGGGCCAGCCATCATACGAACCGCGTTCAAATCGCTGGTGGCGCGGGTCATGATGTCGCCAGTGCGAAAGCGCTGGTAAAAGCTGGCGGAAAGGTCAACCAGGTGAGCGAACAGATCGTTGCGGAGGTCGAATTCCAAGTCGCGTGAAACGCCGATCAGCAGCAGGCGCATCCAATATTGAAAGATACCTTTTGCGGCGGAAAGAATGATGAGCAGGGCGGCGAACAGAAACACGTCGCGCAATTCGAAGTGCTTGGTAAGGGCGTCCACACCGCTCTTCATAACCAGCGGTGCCAGTACAGCCAACAGATCTTTCATGACAAGAGCGCCCATGCCAAGGGCAAGCTTCCGCTGATGGAGTTTCAAGTACGGCAGGACGATGGCGAAGGTCTTTTTCATCGAGTTAAAGCCGCATCCAATCAGCAACCGTTTTGGCCGCTTCCATTAACCAGATTTTGCGAGCGGGGCGATTTTGCCACCACGTATCGGGATCAAACTTCGCGGTTTTGCTGCCTATTACGTGCATGGTAATATCCGAAGCGTTGCGGCGCACCACTTTCGCGGCGCGACGGGTGTGATAATCGCTTGAAACCAGTAGATAACTTTTGACGCCGCGCCTGGCTAGCTCGGCAGCGAGGAATTTCGACTCCTCAATGGTGGAATCAGCGTTGCTTTGCAATACCTCAATCGCGACGGCTGGCAGGCCGCGGTTAACTGCGTATTGGGTTGCCAGTTGGCCTTCGGTCGCGTCGAAGAAGGAACCAGCACTAGATACAAAAATCTTAGGGGCCCATCTGCCTTGAAATAGTTCCACGGCCTTCATGACGCGCTCTCCGGCAACGTCACCGGCGAGGACAACGATGGCGTCCGCCTTGAAGGGTGCTTCTTCCAAAATCAATTGATGTCCGAGCGAGGAAAGAATTGGCGCGCGCCCCAACCACGCCAAGGCACACATCAGCAGGCAGATCAACAGGAGGCGGAAGCGGCGCACGCTACTTATCGTCCGGGGAGGGTTGCGTATCGATGCGGCCGGCTGATTTCAATTGTTGGAACATGCGTTCCACGTCAGCTTCATCGTTGTCGCTCACAATTTTGTATTTCGGTGAGGGCAGCGGGATGGGCTGTTGTTTGGCTATCGACGTATCGCGCCAAACTTGATGATGGGGAATGCCATCGAGCTGGGCTTCAAAAGAATGTTTGCGCAATTGGCGTAGAAGTTGATTGCCAGATTCGAGATCGCAAGGATAGACCAGGAAAATTTGCTTTTTATTTTCCAACTGCAGGTAGACGGCAAGCGGGGCAACCCAACCTGTGCGATCGACGCGGCGAATAGTTTCCCAAGGTATTTCGTTATGACCGATTCTCAGGTGCGTGGCGTGAATTTCGATGGCGGGGCGGAAGGCCAAAATGAAGAGAGCGACGGCGCTGACGAAGAATAGAATTGTAGCAACAATTGTGAACGGCCATTGCCAGGCGAAGCAGGCAGAGGCGACAGCTAGCCCGAGCGCTAAAAAGCCGCCACGGGCGTACTGCGGAGAGGGAGTAAACCGTGCCACAGTGAACATCACTCCTTTAGATTACACCAGTTGATAGGCTCCGAAAAGGACCAACCTTATTCCTTTTTGGCAATGTGATGTAACTATAACGACGAAGGGCGAGCAAACCAGATCGAATGACCTGGCTGCTCGCCCAAAGAGCTAAAAAGTTAGCTTGAGAACAAGAATTACTTCTTGTCTTCAGCCTTCTTCTTCTTGCCCTTCTTCTTGCCTTCTTTCGGTGCGTCGTCGGTGAGCACTGGGGCTGCAACAACGGTCATCGCGAATGCTGTCAAAAGTGAAGCAACGATAAGCTTTTTCATAGTGGTTTCTCCTAGGTGTTGAGGTGGCTTCGATTCTTCATCGACCTCACAAAACTATCTTCTACCCTTTTGTTCAAATTTCCGATAGCCCCGATAGGCTAATTCTCATACCCAAACTCGGGGGGGCTATTTTGCGGGAGTAAATGGGTAGATTGCTGGTTTTAGCGCTATGTTATTGATAATATTAGGATCTGAATGAGAGCGACGCCGGGAATCAGGGTCAGTCGAGGTTTAGGTCTCAAATAAAGTCCTAAAAAATACAGTGCTCTCAGATTCGCTATGACAATCCGCATAGCGAAGCGTAGAATTATATGTGAAGGTGCATACGGGAGAGTATTGACCATAAATGTGACACTGAAACCCGAGTTGGAAGCGCTCATTGAAAGTGAAGTTCACGAGGGTCGGTCGTCTGATCCTTCTGAGTTCCTCAGTAAAGTTGTCTACCATTTCGTTATGGCACGCGACCTCGGACAGGAATACACCACAGAAGAAATTGATCGCATGATTGCGGATGGACTCGACGATATCGAACGGGGCGACACAATTGAAGGCGAAGAAGCCTTCCGCCAGCTTCGATCTTATAGCGCTGAGCAACGCCGACAGCGAGCGTGAAGAACTTCGAGCTGGCTCGGCACGCTTTTGGTGACTTACAAGAAATCTGGGCGTTCGTTTCTTTAGATAGTTTCGCAGCCGCTGACCGACTATTCGAGGAATTTTAACACACCTTCAAACTTCTCGCTGAGATGCCTGGGTTGGGCCACACGCGAATGGATCTTACGCGCCGCAATATCTTTTTCTGGGCCCTTCACTCCTACCTCATAGTCTATAAAAATCCCAGGCGCTTCGAGTCATTCGAGTAATACATGCTAAGAGAGACGTGCGTAGGTTGCTGAATCTTTAGTTGCTCAACCATATTCCAATTTCAACCTCAATCCAGTAAACTCGGCTCACCTTATAGCGTACCGAGGGTATCGCTTGTTCTAGAAATGCAGAGTACACTCAAGCAGAGCAATCTATGTTTCAGCGCATTACAGATAGAAATATCCTCCGGGTTCTTGTTGGCGGCTTCGGATTAGTCATTGTTTTACTTATACTTGCGGGTTTTGTCGGGATTCGCAGTGTGAAAGCAATTCAAAGCAGCGCGGCACAACTGGAGAATGAGCAACTGGCCTCTTCAAGATTGATCGACGAAATTCATCGCGAACAGGGAACGCTGAACGCCGTCTTCTATAACCTGGGCAAGCAGCAACCGGATTCTGTGGATCGCGATAAAGTGCTGACCCAACTCAATGATGCAGATTTCGCGATTCAGCGAATTGTTACCGCAGGCGCAGGAACACCGGAAGAAGCCGAGTGGCGGAAGCTTCAAGAAGCCACGGAGGCCTTTAGTAATGAAGCACGGCGCCTGCTTGGTCAGGAAGATGCGGAAACTCTGTTTTCCCTGGACTTGCTGCGGCAGCAGGAACAAGTTATTCAGATCGTTCGCAGGCTGATGGCCGCCGGTAGAAGCCGCGCCGAAGAAGCACAGATGCAAATCAACACCCGGTCTGAAGAACTGATGCGGCAGTCGTTCGTGCTGATTGGTGCCTGTGTATTTCTGGCTATGATTTTCGCCATTTTGACCGTGCGCATTACGACAACGCTGTTCCGGCAGATGGAAGAGCAATCGACGGAACTGAGCTCCGTCACATGGCATATGTTGGAGAATCAGGAAACAACGGCGCGGCGCTTTTCGCACGAACTTCATGATGAGTTAGGGCAGTGCCTGACGGCGGTGAAAGCCAATTTGATGTCGCTTGCTTCGGCTCCGGCAAACGCC
>JBBRJC010000278.1:0-5779 GCA_038220135.1 Bryobacterales bacterium
TCACCCAAACTCGTATAGGTTGCACTCGACCCATAGCCTTGATACTTGGTCTGCGCCCGAATCAAACTGGTCGCATAAAATGCTCCAGTACCGTTGCTGGCACTGGTTGGATCAAGATACTTCTTGCTCGCTCCTCCATCAGGAGTCCACGTCGTCAACGGGGGAACCGCATTAGCATCGTTCGCCGTTCCAAAGCCGTGGTGCGAAACATTACCAACATAAGAAATGTCCAAAATCATGCCATGCCGGATATCCTGCTGAATGCCAAAGCTCCAATTATAAGTTGTAGGATTCTTAAAATCCTGCGATCCGCCATTCACATTTTGCGCCCCATAATATCCTTGGGTATTTAGCAAAGTAGCAAAGGTGGTGTTGTAGTAAATTGGTGCGCGAAACGCCGGTGGAGCAGCCATCGGCCCCACCCCTGAACCTGTTGCACCAATCGTGTCCACCCCATACGCGCGTCCGTAGAAAATCCCGATCCCCCCGCGAATGGCCGTCTTTCCTTTACCAAAAACGTCATACGCAAAACCGATGCGCGGTCCATATTGCACCGGCGGCGTGTGAAAAAATTTGTCCTTGTACTGCACTAATCCGGAAAAGGGAACCCCGTCAGCCGGATACGATGCAGGATCAAACGAAGTGGACCTTGCAAACCCATACTGCGCTCCAGTCACCGGATTGAGAGCCACCTTCTGCCCCCCAACCAGCGCCGGATAAAGCAACTGCCCAGACTTCTTTGCGTCATAAGCTTCGCCGTTAAATAAGCCCAACGTGGCCCCTTTCGCATAGGTAGGCTGCAGAATCTGGAACCGCAAACCAAGATCCAACGTCAACTTCCGATTCACCTTTACAGTGTCCTGCATAAACCATTCCACTTGGTTATAACGTGAATGATTGATCAGTTTTCCGTTGTCTTCGCCATACGCCTGCACTGTCCCCAACAGCATGTTTGAATACGCATAGCCTGTGTCGTTAGGGTTGGCTGTATCGGAACCAAACCAGTAGCTTCCCGCTGCATTGTAGGTCGAATAAACGCTCACATTGCGCGAGTTGTGTTCAAAATAAAATCCAGCTTTTATAGTGTGCCGCTTCTTGATCCACGTCACATTATTTGTAACGTTCGTCAGTTGATCGGTGCCATGAAACGGCCAGCGGCTATCAAAACTGAAAGCAGGCGGAGCCGTAACGCCCTGCCCTGCCGACTGCGCCCCATTATTGGCAAAACTGATATTCGGCAGAATGTTCAAATAATTTGCATTGAAGAAATGCGGCAGAATGACAGGCTTTCCGTCGGGCCCTTTCAACGCCGAAAGATCATTCACTGCCCGAAACTTTTCCATATCGGCGGCATAGGCTCCCTGCGTTGCCCGATTGATTCCAACAATGGTTTCATTGATCAGGTTCGACCGGAAAGTATGGATCACCGTATACGCAACACCAGCCGATTGAATATCGTAATTGCTGGCAAACTGGCCCCATCCGCCACCACCGTTAAGCGTCGCACCCACGCCTCTGTCCGCCTGAAAATCCTGAATTAGCCGAAGAAAAGAGGTTGTTTTCGGACCAAGGTTTACGTCCAACCGCAAGATTCGATCTTCCCTCGGCCTGTCACGGCTGAACTGATACTGGCCGTTAAATGCGCGCTTTCCCGTTGCGTCCACCGTCGATGGCAGCGGAAACAAATTCATCATCGCAAAACCGGTTGGATTGATTCTGCTGGCAGGAATGATATTATCGGCAAACACCGCCCCCGCAGCCAACGGATCCTTTATAGGAACCCTTACACCCGTGCTGGTTGTCGACGCCGAATAATCACCAGAACGCTCCAGCGCGCTTGGCATGTTATAGCTGTTCACACCACCTGTCGTGACAGTGTGCAGAAAATCTTCCGAGAAGAAAAAGAACATCCGCGTCCGGCTCTTGTTGAAATTCAGGCCAGGAATAATCACCGGTCCACCAATCGTCCCACCAGGATTCTGAAAGCGATAGGTAGGCTTGCGGAGGCCGGTTTTATTATTGAAAAATTCATTCGCCGAAAACTGCTCATGTCGCCAGAAGTAGTACGTGCTGCCGTGATATTGGTTGGTCCCGTTCTTGATCGACACATTCATCTGGCCACCGGCACGCGCACCATATTCCGCCGTGTAGTTTGAAACCAGCACCTTCACCTCACCAATCGCATCGATGTTCGGTGCCAGATATCCACCTGTCCTGGGGTTGCCACTATCCTGGCTCGCCACACCATCCAGCGTCACCAGCAATTGCCCGCTTTGTCCTCCGTTCACCTGATTAGCCGTAGTGTTGAACCATCCCGGCATATCGCCTGTATCCACCATTTGCACGCCCGGCAAAGATCGCAGAATACCCAGATAATCGCGGCCGCTGATCGGCGTATCTTCAATTTGTCTCGCGCTAATTAGAATCGAACGGTCCGAAGTATCAGTAGCAACGCGGGCCCCTTCAGCAACCACTTCCACTGAACTGCTCACATCGCCAACCGTGAGTTTCAACTGATGCAGTGCAACGCGCTCTTCAGCCCCGACGGTGATCGCCCTCTGGTCATAACCTTTGAAGCCCGAGTGCCCAATATGCAAGCTGTACTCGCCAGGAATCAAGCCCGTGAATTGAAAATTGCCATTGGTATCTGTGGTGAAATTTCTGACGTTTTTCGATAAGTCGTGGGTCAGTCGCACTGCCGCACCGGCGATTACCGAACCACCGGCATCTTCCACAGTTCCCGAAATCCGGCCCGTTACACTTTGCCCATAACCTAACGGCAACAGCATCAGAAACAAGCAAACAGCAACATATCTTTGAGCAATTTTCACAGCTAGATTCCCCCGAATCGATTACACAGATTTAGCCAGTTCTATCATCCGGGGGTATCGATTGTCAAACTCACACGCTTAAGCGCCTAGGATGGTCGCCAGGCCTCATCCAGTTGCTTCTTACGCTCAGCAGTCAGCTCAATAAACGGAGGACGGTAACCACTCTCAGCCAGCTTCATGCGGCTCAACATATACTTCATCGTCGGCACCGCGTCATAGCCAACCAAGGCCTTACCAGCTTCATCCAACGCCTTCTGCGCTTCCGCCGTTGGCGCGCCTTTGCGAAAAGCTTCAAACACCGCAGTCGTTTGTTTCACAAACACGCTCGCGTTGCCGCTGATAATCCCCGCGCCACCTTCATTCAAATTCACCGCCAAATTCTTCGGCACGCCAGTAATAATCTTTAGCTTCGGGAAGTCGCGAATGAACCCCTGCATCACATCAGCAGGACTGAACGAATCTTTAATACCGGCAAGATTCGGATACACCGAAAGCTTGCGCAGCAACTCCGCCGTAATCGGCACGCCGCTCAACTGCGGAATGTTGTAAAGATAAACCGGTACTTTCGAGGCCCTCAAAATCGGTTCATAAAATGCAGCCAGCCCGTCCGTGGTTACGCTCTTGAAGTAGTAGGGCGGAATCACAAGCACCGAAGGCACACCCAAACTCGTCGAATGCGCCAGCAAATCCAGCGTCTCTGGAATGTTCGACGTACCAACCTGAGCCATGATCGAAAGCTTGCCTTTGTGCTTCCAGAAACTCTCCAGCGCCACCTTCCGTTCAGCGATTGAGAACGAAGGAAACTCGCCAGTGGTCCCCATCGCCAGCGCACCATCGGCGCCACCTGCCGCCAGATGCGCAAGATAAGCTTTGTTCAACCCATCATCGAAGCGGCCACTCTTATTGAGCATCGTCAGCGCGGCAACAATGAACTGCGGCGAACCGGGGCCTGTGCGAATGGCGACTGCCGCAGCCATGCTGCCAATAAAATCTCTGCGTGTCTGGGGCATTGGAAAACCTCCCAAACAGTATATGCCTTTAACGGGTTTCAAGCAGCGCGTATGTTGCCCATCCACTTGTCGAAAGCCGTTGCGCATAACTTTGCGAACCCGATGGACGAGTAGTTTCCGGCCACCCTCCATCTTCCTCCTGCGTTTTCTCAAGGTATGCCCGCGCGCGCTGCCCTGCAGCAGTTTGCCCACCCAGCTTGCGCAGTGCCAGCAACGCCAGCGCCGTATCGAAAGCCTCTGACGGTGTATTCACATAGGGTCCGTACCCGCCATCGCTTCCCTGTCCTTTCAGCAGTAACCCAGCCGCATCCATCCGACCCGCCATCACCAGTGCCGACGCTTCCATCACCGACCGCGCCTTTTGTTGCCCAAGCCATTCATCGGCCTTCTGAATCGGCCCCTGAAACCGTTCCGCCCCAGCCCCTGCCAAAGTTTGCCGGGCCATGTAGGTGGAAAGAATCCGTCCATAAGTTGCCGGCGATCCAATGTTGGTTTCCGCTTCAACCGGCCAGGAACCGTTCTTGTTCTGCTGCGGCAAAAGCGAAGCCGCCGCCTCCACCAAAACACGGCGGTCCCTCACCACTCCGGCATCCACAGCCGCAGCCAGCGAAGCGGCACACTGTAACCGCGCCAGCCGCTTGTCGCTAAACCCAGGCTCACCACGATTGTTATCCCACTCCCCCGGACGCAGCAACCATTCCACTGTATTCTTCAGCACCGCCGGATCAACCGCAATCTTCATCCGCACCGCTGTAAACAAGGCCCGCGCCGCATCGCCGTTGTTATGGCAGGAATAGCAACCGTTCTCAATTCTCCACCGCGGGACTTCTCTCGCCAAAAATTCCAGCGCCCGCGCTTCCACCGTTGCCGCCTTCGAGCCACAGGAAAAAAACAAGAGCAACCCCAAAGCAGCATAAGATAGTTTGGTCATGACGTCTACTAATCGTCCCATGTGGATCTGGATTTTGTTCCCCGCCCTCACCATGTCGCTCGGCTGGGGCCTGCGCGGATTCATCGGCGGCGGCTCACTCGGCGCAATGATTCCCGGCGCTCTCGTAGCCATGTCGCTCTGCCTGCTGCTCAACCGCGAGGATCACGACACAGCACTCATCGCAGCCTTTGGCGCAGTCGGGGTAGGCTTCGGCGGCCAGGAAACTTACGGTCAAACTATCGGCCTGGCCGTCGCACCGGCAACCATGTTCTGGGGACTAACCGGCCTCACGCTGAAGGGCGCGATCTGGGGCTTACTCGGCGGCGCGCTCATCGGCGTTGCATTCATTCGCGATCAATATTCACGCAAAGATCTGTTAATCGGGCTTGCGTTGATGGTGATCGGCACCTACGCCGGCTGGAAGCTGATCAACGAACCGAAGCTGATCTATTTTTCCAATCCCATCAACAAACCGCGTTCTGAACTATGGGCCGCATTGCTGATCGGCGCGCTGCTGCTCCTCTATTGGCTGCGCTCAACTGTGCCAATCGTATTCGCAACCTGCAGCACCATCGGCGGCGGACTCGGCTTCGGTATCGGCGGCTGGTTTCAGGTCTGGGGTCGCGCCAACGCTCCGCACCCCGTCATTGGCTGGTGGAAAGTGATGGAGTTCTTTTTCGGTTTACTTTTCGGCGCAGCGCTCGGCTATGCGGCATGGCGAATGCGCGACAAGTTGACACGCCCACAGCAAGCCCCGGTTATGCAGCCGGTGCTCCAGCAAATTCTGCTTGCAGCATTGGTTGTGGCAGCAACGCTATACCTGGAATTTCACGTCCCCTCTCGCCTAAACTACACCATCATCGGTGCCGCCCTATTGGCCCTGCTGCTCTATGTCGAAGCCTCGTGGCACGCCGCAGTGACCTTAACATTTTGCGCCTTCGCCATCGACAACCTGAAGCGCCTGCCAGTAAGTGCACAAGGTTTGGAATGGTCGATCATAATCGTCG
>JBBRJC010000279.1:0-5774 GCA_038220135.1 Bryobacterales bacterium
AATCCAACTCTCGCGTGAGCCCGGCAGAGCCTCTGACCTGATAGATCAGTAGGTGGTAGCTTCATCAACCGGTCACTAATTCCACATATTCAAGCGAGTCTCCTTGCGGAACCGGATCACCGATTTCGCGACAGGTCTCGATGTAGAGATTGATCGCCTCACGTATATTCGCCAACGCCTCTTCCCGATTATCGCCTTGCGAGACGCATCCCGGCAGGGCAGGAACGCACACAACAAAGCCACCGTCAAATTCGCGATCAAGGACTACGGTGTATTTCATTGCACCAATCCCCCAAAGTTATATTCGAAAGGTTTTGCCAAAAAGGGCACCAAAACAATTCCATTCACCACGGTCTGTTTTGACCAAGAAACCGGAATACAATTCGTGACTATCCTGGAGCGAACTAGATAGGTCCCCGGGTAAAATTCCTCAGTCTTGATCGCCAGGGCGGCCTTGATGAAGGGATGAAGTTGGACATAGACCGCCTCAAACGTGTCTGCGTAGTACTCAAGAATCGAATCCTTGTCGTCAGTTGGACAAGTAGCGAACGCGTCTGGAGCAGGGAGGAGGCGTTCGGCCATGATTCTATCTTCGCTCGGATTGAGTTCTGTCGGCGTGGCAATTGAGTAATGCATTCGGCTTCGCCAGCAGGCTGCTGCAAGATGTGACGAGTATCAACAGGGATTTAGCCGGGAAACTGCGTTTGGGCATTCAGCTATCTTACTCCAATTGGTATCCTGGATATGGATGCGCGGCATACTTACTTTCCTATTTGTTGTTTGCCAGATCCACGCGCAAAGCCCCCTGGTTATTGAAAGTATCGAAATCAAGGGTGACCGTCTCACGATTCCTATGCATGCCGTTCTCGCCTCTGCTGGACTCAAGAAAGGTCAACTGGTTACGCAAAAGGAAATTGAAGAGGCGGCCCGGCGGCTGGTTGATACGGGCTATCTTGCGTCGGCCAATTTTAACTACAAAAGCAGAGAACTGAATGGGCGCCAAAGCATGGCACTTACCTTCGATATTAGTGAGCCACCGCGGGAAACCGAAGTGCTTCTTGATTTCCCTGGCATTACCCATGAGTCAATTCTGGCGAAGCTGCAAGCTGCTGGAAAGTTTCTATCCGCCACAATTCCAGGCAGCGATGCGGCCACACGTTATGCGGTGAAAGAGCTGGAAGAAATTGTTGGCGCACCGGTGGACACGATGGTGGAAAGTGATCTGCACACGCGGCACAACATACTGGTATTCCATCTGCGCTACACACCCCCAATCGAATCGATTGAAGTGAGTGGAAATCGCACGGTTTCAAACGCTACTATTCTTGGAACTATTACGCGGCTTGGCGTGGGGCAGCCATACTCGGACCGGCGGTTTCATCGAATGGTGGAACTTGACGTGCGGCCTACGTATGAGCGCCTGGGCCGGTTGGAAGTGCAATTTCGCTGGCTTCCGCCCATTGTCAAAGACAACGCTGTGACGGCTCGCTTTGAGATTGACGAAGGCCAACTGTACCGCATGGGGAACATTCAAATGGCTGGAGAAGTGATTGAGTCCGATCAAATGTTGCGGCACGGCGGCTTCCCAAAAGGTATTGCTAATTGGACTGAAGTGGAGCGATCGGCTCTCAATACGCTGGAACCATTAAGAGCAATGGGCTATTTGAGTGCTTCAGCGCGCATTGTGCGAAATCTGCGCCCAGAAGTTGGGCTGGTTGATCTGACCATTGAGGTTAGACGCGCACAGCAGTTTCTTTTTGGCGGTTTGCGCGTGGAAGGGTTGCCGGAAGCGGATCAACAACTCGCCCAGGCGGACCTCCGAATAAAGGCCGGAGAGCCCTATAACGACATATATCTGAAGGCATATATGAAGGATTTCTGCACTCGCATCAGCAACAAAGAAAAGTCATTAACGCAGGAACAAATCACCAGGCAGGGGACCAACATTATTGACCTGGTTTGGAAATTCAAATAGCACTATGCCAACCTGAATCGCGGCCTAAGCTGAAAATGGCGGGCTTGCCTAAGGTTACAGGTTAAAAATAAAAAAGTTTCTAAGACAGAAACTCGCTGGCTATTGAAGGGTTTGTCCGCTTAGAATCATAACGGGATTCAAAAAGGGGTGAAGCTTGGAACCGAAACGGATGTTCATCTACGGGAGTGTGGCATTGGTCACGCTCACAGGCCTAGCTGCTATCAGCGCTGAAACTGCGAAGAAACACGAACGATTTGTAGCTCATTCGGAGTGTTCGTTGTTTGGTAAAGATAGGGAAGCAATGCAGTTGTCGTCGCTTGGGTCGGAAAAGCGGGAACGCTATCGGCACAGCGCACTGACTGAAATGGTGACATCGCGCATCACTCCTAGTTTTGTTCCTGGCGGCAGCCGCACCTACGCGCAGCAGGATAGCGGCCCCTCGAACAACACCATTGACAATAATATTTACGGCGTTTTGAAGGCGCAGGGCATTGCTCCGGCTGAAAAGAGTGGCGACTACGAATTTATCCGCCGCGTTACGCTCGATCTTACCGGTCGAATCCCAACTGCGGATCGTGTTAAGAAATTTGTTACCGACTCTACTGCCGATAAGCGCGCCAAGCTGGTTGATGAACTGCTTGCCAGCGATGCCTGGGTTGACAAGTGGACACAATACTTTGGCGATGTTTATAAGAATACCGAGAGCATTGTTGCAACGGGACTACAGCGTCGGCCCAATGGGCGTCAGGGTTTTTACAATTACATCAAGTCTTCGCTTGCTACGAACAAGCCTTACGATCAGATGGCGCGTGAGATCATCTCCGCTGAGGGAACCAATAGTTGGGATCAAGGTGAACTGAACTGGATTTTGGCCGGGCGCGTCACCAACGGCCCTGCGCAGGATTCATATGATCAGATGGCCTCGAACGTGGCAGATACTTTCCTTGGCGTGTCGCATTTCAATTGCGTGATGTGCCATAACGGACGCGGTCACCTTGACACGATGTCGCTGTGGGGCAAGAACGCTACCCGCCACGATGCTTATGCATTTTCGGCTTACTTTGCACAAACCAACTACAGTCTGAATTACCTGGATCCAACCAATCGGAACATATATTACTGGACGGTTAGCAATATTGCAGGCCGCACCTATGCTTTGAACACCACTACTGGGAATCGCCCATCGCGAACTGTTATTGGTAGTGAGCGAGTTGTGGCCCCTGAGTATGTATTTACGGGTGCAAAACCGGCGGCTAACGAATCGAGCCTTCGTGTATCGGCAGCATCTGCTGTTACCCGTGATTTCCAGTTTGCGCGGGCTACTGTCAACTACATGTGGAAAGAATTCTTCTCGCGTGGCTTGGTTGATCCGGTAAATCAGTTCGATCTGGCGCGGCTTGATCCGGACAACCCGCCACCCGCTCCTTGGGTGTTGCAGCCTTCCAACGCCAAGCTTCTGAAAGAACTTTCGCAGGATTTTATTTCCTCCGGATATAACCTCAAAACGCTGATGCGTGTGATGGCCAATTCTGATGCCTATCAAATGTCGTCAACTTATCGAGGGGTATGGAAGCCTGAGTACGAAAAACTGCATGCCCGCAAACTGGTGCGCCGGCTTTGGGCTGAAGAAATCATTGATGCTGTGGCACAATCCTCGAATTTGCCAACCACGTATCCTTACGGCTACGATGTGACCGACTCCACCAAGCGCTTCACCGTTGGTTGGGCCATGCAATTGCCGAGCCCGAACCTGCGAACTGGAGAAATTGCCGGAATTATGGACGCTTTCTATCGTGGGGATCGTGATGAAAACGACCGGCGCCCGGATGGATCAGACATTCAGGCACTGGCTTTGATGAATTCCGCATTTGTGATGAATCGGACACGGTCTTCTGTATCGGGCCAAAATACCAGCACCTTGCGAACCTACATCAATTTGCCGGACGACGAACTGGTGAATAATCTTTATCTTACGGTTCTATCGCGCCTGCCTAATGAATCAGAACGGCAGTCTGCCAGTGCCGCTTTGAAATCGGGCAATCGGGCGGCTGCATCCGAGAATCTGATGTGGGCGCTGTACAACAAGGTCGATTTCTTCTTCAATTACTAGGAGCCTGCGATGAAAAACGAAGCCAAATTTCTCAAGACCGTCGAAAAGTTTCCGCACGCGCACACTCCCTTCTTCAAGCGCCCATATCTTAGCCGGCGCAACTTTTTCTCTATCGCCGGAGCTGGGGTTACTGGGTCTTTCCTGGCCAACAACCTAGAAGGCCAGGTGATCAAGTCCACGAAAGTGACTACAAAGAACACTGCCAAGAATGTGATCTTTATTCTGTTGACTGGTGCCCCCAGCCACACGGATACGTTCGACTTGAAGTTCCTGGAAGGGACCACGCCTAAGGATTTTGATCCGACCCAGGTGGGCAGTGTTTTGTGGCCGATGGGGTTGATGCCGAAGATTGGTTCACAACTGGGTGATATTTCGATTGCCCGTTCCGTGCGCGCCTGGGCAGCACAGCACTCGCTATCGCAAACCTGGGTGCAGATTGGCCGTAGTCCGGCCGCAGCATTGGGTGATGTAGCGCCAAACATCGGATCCATCGTTGCTATTGAGAAGAAGAACGAACGCCAATTGAGTCAGAAGTTCCCCAGCTTTTTGGCTTTGAATTCCGGTGGCGCAGTTGGGTCTGGATTTCTTCCTGCCACCTATGAGCCTTTCAAAGTTGCTCCCTCAACGGCCGGGTTGCCCAACACGACCAATGCGGATGGGGCGGTTCGCTTTGATGATAAGTTTAACCTGATGAATGCGCTTGACGGCAGTTTACGCGTCAATTCACCGGTCAGTGATTTGATGACCGACTATGGGGATTTCTACCGCGCAGCACGTGGGTTAATGTACAACCCCACCGTCGACAAAGCTTTCAAATACACGCCGGCCGATAGCTTACGATACGGCAATACCACTTTCGGTAATGCGTTGCTGACTGCCAAGCAGGTGCTTGAGGCTAACCAGGGCACCCGTTACATTCAGGTATCGCTGGGTGGCTGGGACATGCACACCAATATCTATGGCCAGGCGGCTGGCGGGTCACTCTACACGATGGCCAAGAATACTCTGGATCCGGCAGTTGGCGAGTTGATCAAGGATCTTAAGGCGAATGGCACATTCAATGAAACCCTGATTGTAATGATGGGCGAGTTTGGCCGCACGGTGGGGCCGCTGACGCAGCAGGGTGGACGTGACCACTTTCTGCAACAGTTCTGTATGTTTGCTGGCGGTGGTACAAAAGGCGGGCAAACCATTGGCGCAACCGATGCTAAAGGTTCGGTAACCACGGATTCGGGATGGTCAGAGCAGCGCGATATTCGACCTGAAGATATCGAAGCAACCATCTATTCCGCATTGGGAATCAACTGGACTAACGTGCGATATGACGATCCATTCGGCCGTGGCTTTGAATACGTTCCTAGCGCCGGTGACGGGCTCTACAAACCGATCCACGAGCTGTGGGGCTAGTCTCTTGTTTCAGTTGAAGATTACCGTATTAGTACGCCGCTTGCTGGCGTGCGCGGCTCGGTGACTTACTGATTACCGTATCAGTTACCGCTTGCTGACGCGAGCAGCTCGGTAACTTACTGATTACCGTATTAGCACACCGCTTGCTCACGCGCGCGGCTCGGTAACTTGCTGATTACCGTATTAGCACACCGCTTGCTGGCGCGCGCGGCTCGGTAACTTGCTGATAACCGTATTGGCACACCGCTTAGCGGGCGCGCGCGGCGCGGTACCTAGCTGATT
>JBBRJC010000280.1:0-5768 GCA_038220135.1 Bryobacterales bacterium
TCGCCTAATGGTTTAAGTTCATGAAACATCAAAATGAGGCGTTTTGGCCATTTTGGGGCAATAAGGCCATCTATGATGGAGTCGGAAATTGCGTTGAACCCCTGTGTTTATTGGCGAGTTTTAGCTACGGGACAAGCTCTATCTAGCTGCGCCAGATCCTCGCTGACGGCGCAGCAGCCGGCATAAACGATCAGGCCGGAATTTCAACCTCAATCTCGCGGAGTTCCGACGTCGGAGAACGTTCCGCCCTCAGCACGTCCCAGTAAATCCTGATTGCCTCTTCGGCTCGCGCAGTCAATTCGTCGGCAGTAGCACCGGTTACTAGGATGGACGGCAGTTCCGGCACGTAACCACTAAATCCGGTTGGGCCGCTCTCTAATATTAACGAATACTTGCGAATCATTTTTTGTCCTCCACGGTTCCAGTTTGCTTAACAATTGCGCGAAAGGTGCCAGGCCGGACATCGTCGCCCAGTCTTCCCGACACAACCGTGATACGACCGTCCGGGCTACGGAAAACGCGGTGATCGCCTGAAGTTCAAGCAAGACGCCATCCTGCGCTTTCGAGCGTCTCCATCACCTCGCCAACCTTGAGCAGCACCTCTATAGAGTACCGAACCAAATCGTAGCGAAACGATTCCTCACGCAAAGCGGCAATTACGCCAGAAGATTGGCTCACTCTTTCAAAGAGTCGTTTCAAACCCTTATGGCGAAAACCCAACTATCATGCATGCTGTTGTGTAGCGCGACACGCTACACGCGTCTAATTGAAAACTGAGTGTTCAGGGGGTTGTCACTTTCAGAATCGTTCTGCATTGTTCGCCAATCATGTTTCGCTCCGGTTACTTCTCCCGATACATTGCAGAAACCAGCGTTTGTGCAACGTCGAATCCAGTACCTCTCATCTACCGTCCATCGCCGCGAACACGCCCACCCGCTACTTCTTCGTTTCCGGTACCGCCGGCACCGGCAGGTCGGAGTTGTAGGTGTCCACAATGCACTTCCACTTGCCATCGGACTGCTGCTTCCAAACTTCCAGAATCTTGCCTGTGTCTTTGGTTTCCGGACCGCCTTTCGGGTCCTTGATTGAGAGCTGATACGTGCCGTAAAGGTAACCTAACTCACCGGAACTTGCTACTTCAACCTTGGACACCTTCCACGACAAAGCTGTATTTGGGCCTAATAGTCCTGCCCAGGATTCACGGATGGACTTCGGATTTGTAGCGATTGGCGCGTTCGGCGGCAGTAGAACCGCGTTTTCAGAATAGAAGGCCACGGTCCCATCCAGGTCGTTCTTGCCCGCTATTACCGACCACCGCTCATCCAGGTCCCTGATCGCGGCCTCACCCGCTGCGCGGGTGTCGTTCGTTGCAGGGGCAGCGCATGAACTTATCAAGAGCGCGCAAGCTATCAATAGCGACAAGGGTTTCGTTGGCATTTCGATTTATAGTACCGTAAAGCGAAGGCGTGGCGCGTCGACAATTCGCCATCAAGCTGCGCCAGAATAATACGTACATCATCCACCAAATCAGTTCGAATCCCATTCGCATCATCTCTTTCAAATCGTTCAAACCCACACGCACAAACCCAGCCACGGTGGCGTAGTGTAGCGCGACACGCTACACGCATCAAATTGAAAACTCAGTGCTCATATCGTAAAAAGTCATACCCTCCAAAACCCGGTCACTACGCGTTCTTCAAAATATCTCCAATCTTTTCAATCCAAATCCCCAAAACCCCCTCCCAGCCCCAATTCCCCATGCTAAAGTCAAATCAAGAAAAAGGCAGCCCGCCGTGGCTGCCTTTTCCATTTCGAAAATCCATAGGAGCCCGCAAAATGTCCACATCCGCACAAATCCAAGCCAACCAACTCAATGCCCAACTCTCAACCGGCCCTCGCACCGCCGACGGCAAATCCACCTCCGCTCAAAACGCCACAAAACACGGCCTCGCCTCCGCTTACCCCGTCATCCGTTCCGAGGAAGAGCGAACCCAATTCGAATCCATGACCGCCTCCTTCGAATACGAAATCCGTCCCGGCACCCAAACTGAAATGGCAATGTTCAAGCAATTAATCCACGCCGCCTGGAATATCGACCGTTGCCACCGCCTCGAAGCCGACCTCAGCACCGACACTGAAATTGACCCCCTCCTTGATGAAACCGCCTCCAAAACCTTGGCCCGTATCGAAGCCTATCGCACCCGCGCCGAACGCACTTTCCACAAAGCTCTCAAGGAGTTGAAAGCCAACCGCCCCTACAAAAAATTCCAAGACCGGCCGCTCGAATCCACTCCGCAGAACAAACCCAAATATTTCTACATTTCCTCAGACACCTACGTCCGCGACACCCCCAAAACCGGACGAAACGAACCCTGCCCCTGCAATTCCGGCAAGAAATTTAAGTTCTGCTGCCTCAACGGAGGATCGTCTGACACCCAGACTGCCCCAATCGCGTAACCAACCGCCAATACGAAGCCAGCACCCAGCCACCGGTCTGTCCAAACGTCCCGCATTTTCCCCCAGCACCCCCCACTCATCTCGATACACTAGAGGGATCCGATGACCGACTCCCCTGGCACCATTGCCGTCCTTGCCGAAAAACCCTCCGTTGCGCGCGACATTGCCAAAGTGCTCGGCGCCACAACCAAGGGAGAAAACTACCTCCACGGCAATGGCTACGTCGTCACCTGGGCCGTCGGCCACCTCGCCGCCCTCGCCCAACCTCACGAAATTAACCCCGCCTGGAAGCAGTGGCGCCGCGACACTCTCCCCATGCTTCCCGCAAGCTGGCCGCTCATCGTATACGACAGAACCAAAGATCAGTTCGCCACCATCAAGAAGATCCTCAACTCCCCCCGCGTGGCCCGCATAATCTGCGCCACCGACGCCGGCCGCGAAGGCGAACTCATCTTCCGCTACATCTACGAAGCCGCGGAATGTTCCAAGCCCGTAGACCGCTTGTGGATCGCCTCCCTCACCCCCGACGCTATTCGCAAAGGCTTCGACACCCTCAAGCCCGGCCTCGATTACAACGGCCTCGCCGACGCCGCCCGCGGCCGTAGCCGTGCCGATTGGCTCGTCGGCATGAACCTTTCCCGCGCCTATTCGCTAACCTATGGTGGCGACCTTTCCGTGGGCCGCGTGCAAACACCAACCCTCGCCATCGTCGTTGAACGCGAACTGCTCATCCGCAATTTCGTGCCTGACGATTACATGGAAGTTGCCGCAACTTTCCGACCCACCGCGCATCCCAAATCAAGCTCCTACAAAGGCACATGGTTTCGCCCCCAGGCTGCCGACGCTGCCGATAAAGAGTCGATGCAAAAGTCGATGCGTCTGCCTTCTGACGGTGTTGAAGCCACAGCAATCGAAGCCCGCGCTCGCACCGGTTCAGCCGCCATCGAATCGATCAAAGCGGAAACGCAGCGTATGGCCCCACCGTTCTTTTACGATCTGACGGAGCTGCAACGCCACGCCAATCGCCTCTTCGGCTTCAGTGCGCAGAAAACGCTCGACCTCGCTCAGGCCCTCTACGAAAGCCACAAGTTGATCAGCTATCCGCGAACCGATAGCCGCCATATCTCCGCCGATGTTGCAACCACGCTCCCCGGCATCGTCAGGAAAATGTCCGGCCCCTACGCCGACAAACTTGCGCCCGGTACAGGCGAACGTCCCTTGAGCCGCCGCTTTGTTGACGATGCCAAGATCACCGATCATTACGCCATCATCCCCACCGCCACTGCGCCGAGATCGAACCTCAGCGCTGATGAAGCCAAGCTCTACGATCTCATCTGCCGCCGTCTTCTTTCCGCCTGGCATGAAGACCATATTTGGAACGTCACCACAGTAATCACAGCCATTCAAAACCCCGCTTTTATTGATCGATATCACTCCTCGGGTACCGCCATTCAGCAAGTCGGTTGGAAGGTGCTCGATCTTGTGGTTGAAAAGAAAACGAAGAAGAAGGGCGAAGAGGCAGACCAGGTGTTGCCCGCCATTTTGGAACGCGATCAGCCGCAAGACGTGCTCGATGTGGAAGCGCTCAAGAAGAAGACCCGCGCACCCAAGCGGCTCACCGAAGCCACGCTGCTAACGGCTATGGAAACAGCCGGTAAAACGCTCGATGAAAAGGAACTGTCCGACGCAATGAAGGAGACCGGCCTCGGCACCCCAGCCACACGCGCGTCCATCATCGAGGTGATTTTGAAGCGTGAATACATCACTCGCGACGGCAAAAATTTGGAGGCGACCGAGAAGGGAATTAACCTCATCTCAGTGGTCCACCCCGAAGTGAAAAGCCCCATCATGACAGGCCAGTGGGAAGCGTATCTGAAGCGGGTACAACGCGGCGACGCGCGCCTCGATAATTTTCTCACAGGCATCGAAGATTACGTCCGCGATGTAGTAGGCAAAGTCCCAAAGCAACTCACGAGTTCCCCTACTTCACCGCGACCGCAAGGGAACGGACCCAACCCCCCACTGCAATCTTTCGAATCTTCCCCTAATTCGCCTAATCCGCCTAATTACTCTACTTCGCATAATTCCCCTACTTCGCAAACGTCCCCGACGTCCTCTACCGAGCCGCGACCGCAAGGGAGCGGCCCCAACCCAACCCCACAATCCTACGAATCCATCGAACAACTCCTCGAACAAGGCTTCGGCTTCGATAAATTTCGAGCCAACCAGGAAGCCGTTTGCCGCGCCGTCATCAAAGGTGACGACGTCCTGTTGGTCATGCCCACAGGCTCCGGCAAATCACTCTGCTACCAACTCCCCGGCGTCATGCGCGGCGGCACCACGCTAGTCATCTCCCCGTTAATCGCTCTAATGGAAGATCAAGTCGCAAAGCTAAAACAGCGAGGCTTCGCCGTCGATCGCATCCACTCTGGCCGCGACCGCGCCGCCTCCCGCCAAACCTGCATCGACTATCTAAACGGCAAACTACAATTCCTGTTCATCGCACCAGAACGCCTCCGTGTAACCGGTTTTCCAGAGATGCTCGCCAAGCGCAAGCCCACGCTAATCGCCATCGACGAAGCGCATTGCATTTCCCAATGGGGTCACGATTTCCGGCCCGATTACCGCATGTTCGGCCAACACCTGCCCAGCTTGCGCCCAGCCCCGGTGATCGCCCTAACCGCTACCGCAACAGCCGTTGTTCAAAAAGACATTGCCGCCCAACTGGGCCTAGTCAATCCAGACCGCTTCATCCACGGATTCCGTCGCGACAATCTCGCGATTGAAGTGGTGGAAGTATCACCCAAAAACCGTTCTGAATTGGTGCTGGAACTGTTAGGGGAAGGCGGCCAATCGGCCATCGTCTACGCTCCAACGCGCAAGCAAGTGGAATTTATTTCCAACCAACTCAGCCAGGTTGTTCGCGCCGCAGGCTATCACGCCGGTCTCGATGCTGGCGTTCGCCAACGTGTTCAGGAGAAATTTCTTAGCGGCGAAATCGACGTTATGGTAGCAACCATCGCCTTCGGTATGGGCATCGACAAGCCCAATGTACGGACTGTAATTCACACCGCGCTTCCCGGCTCCATCGAAGGGTATTATCAGGAAATCGGCCGTGCAGGCCGCGACGGCGAACCCAGCCGCGCCATCCTCATGCACTCCTATGCCGACCGTTTCACGCATGACTTTTTCTTTGAACGCGACTACCCCGAAGTTAAACTGCTCGATCAAATCTTCGCCATGCTTTCCGATCAGCCAACCTCGAAGGATCAGTTGCAGCGCACACTCCGCATCGATCCCGACATGTTCGA
>JBBRJC010000281.1:0-5761 GCA_038220135.1 Bryobacterales bacterium
GGAAGAGGAGGAACTGCGGATGGGTGCGGAATTGCCGCTCGGCACTGATGGCTGTAATAGTTGTCGCCCCATGAATGCGGTACACACAGATGGTGGTAAAAAGATGCTCCACCAAAAACAAATCGAGCTCCAGATGGCTATTTCGGAGGATGCCAAACGGAGCTCGAAAAGTTAGGAGCAAACGAACTGATTAACGGCCGCGACCGCTGGAACTGCCGCCTTGGCTGACTGCGCCACCGGCATCGCTGCGACTAGCAGGAGCAGAAGCAGCCGGGCTGCTAACAGAGGAGGAACTGCCCATAGGTGCAGAATTGCTAACCGTGCTGGACATGGCCGCGCGGCTACTGGTTGCGTAATCGACATTGCCGATATTGGAACCGCCGAAAGCGTTGGTGTTATTGGAACCGTTATATACGCGTGATCCGCCGCCACCGTAGTTGCTGACAGCAGCATAATAGCGATTAACGGAGTAAGGGCTGTAATAGTTGTAGCCCCATGGATCACGGTACATTCCGCGATAAGGGATGTAGGTGGCATAGCCCAGATAAGGATTGTAGTACCAGGAGTTCAGCGAATTGGTGTAGCCGCTTGTCATCAAGCTGCGTGCCGTCGAGACGTTGGCCATAGCGATGTAGGAGGCGCGGCGGCTGCCCCATCGATAGAATGCATCACCGGTTTTGTTGTCGAACTTTGCAACCATCATTTGGCCATCGAGAGTCATTGTCTTGCCAGCTTTGATGACATTCAGTTGAGATCCGGTCTTGATCGAAGCTTCGCCGTTGTAGACGGAGATCATAGCAGGATCGGAATCAATGCGAACCAGAGACGTTTTGCGGAAAACGATTTCCTGTCCGTTGTAGAGCATCATGACTGAATTGCCGCTGCCGAGTTCGGAAACTTCGATCATCGCAGAGCCGCTGAGCAGCTCAACGCGTGTATCGCTGAGTTTCGAATTGATCATCTTTATGGAGCTGGATTCAGAAACGCGTAAGACAACGCCCGGATTGAGGAGCACTTCAACGCGTCCTTCTTCGGTCTTAAGTACTTGGTTATCTTTGAGTTCTGTGAATTTAGAACCCAGTTTGGTTTCAATCTTCTGGTCGGAGGCAAACGCATCACCTTCTACATAGTGGATCACGCCAGATTTTGCGCCGATCACCTGTTGAGCCATTGCCGGGAGGGAAAAGGCGGCAATTCCGATAACCGATAGATAAGAGACGAGTTTGCGCATCATGAAAATGCTCCTGATCGATCATCACCCCTTCCTTGGGGCAAGTCAAGGGGTTGTGCTGCAAATTGATGAAATGTTACGAACTTGTGGCGCAAGACAAGGGTGCGCCGATACACTAAGGGGGTGTCCAGGATATTAGATGTTGGTTGCGGTATCAATAAGTACCCGGGAGCGATCGGGTTGGATCACAATCCGCGCAGCAAGGCTGACATTTTGGCGGAACTAGACCATTTTCCCTGGCCTGTGAAGGACGCCTGCTTTGATGAAGTGCGCATGATCCATGTGATTGAGCATGTCGGCGACGTGGTTCGAACGGTAGAGGAATGCCACCGGATCTTGAAGCCGGGCGGCGTTTTGGTACTGGAAACGCCACATTATACAGACTTTAGCTCGTTTTGTGACCCCACCCACAAGTGGCACTTGAACAGCTTTTCGTTTCGCTATTTCGGGGCCGACAACGCAGGGTATGGCTATTATTCAGAGGCGAAGTTTGCCGACGAACAGGTGGAAGTTAAACTGCTGGCTTTGTGGCGCTACCTCGGATTTGAGTGGCTGGTAAACTCCGGGCGCTTCTTCCGCAAGTTTTGGGAGCACTACCTTTGTTATATGGTGCGCGGCAAGGTAATGCGCTTTCGGTTGCGCAAGGCCGGTTAATCCTAGTCAACTGTGGCGCGGACACTCGTGTCTGCCACGTCGGCACTCCCGAAATCTAACTTACAGAGTAACTTCGGAATTAAGGTTAATTACTCTGTTTCTCTTATGTGTTGAAGGCGGGCGCACAAATCCGGTGTAAGGCACCGCTCAATCTCATTGGTAACAAGGCCACATTCGTCCATGCTTCGAACATGGACACGATCCTTATCTCGAAATGAGGTGAGCTTCATTGTGACAAGATCTGCGACGGGAATAACCATCACTTGCTTGGCGTGGATTTGCTTAAGTTCCGGCTCAATTGGAGGAGTTGGGACCGCATAATTGAGTCTAACCTTTTCCCGCTGAAGAATTGTTATTCTAACGCTTTCTTACTTGAGAATGAAGCCAGTCTCCACGCGCTCATCCATGATGCGATTCCAGGCAACCATAGCCGCGCTTTCTACATCTTCAATGCGCACGTGAATCAGCATTCCTGTTTGCAATGCCGGATACATATGCTGTGCACGAAAGCCGCCGGCACTGATGTCGAGTAGTTGCGCGCTGATTTCCAGCATCACTGGCTGATCGAGGTACAAAATTACTTCGCCCGAAGCAGGGTGACGGGTTTCGCGGCGTCTTTCCACCCATTGGTTGGTCATATTGTTCTCATTGCCAGATTCTGGCCGGACAGGCTATTTTCTTCTCCGTAAACTTTTAACTTTCTGCTGAGCGTGCGGCGACTGATACCTAGAAGTTGAGCGGCTCGTTCCTGATGGCCGCCGGTTTGGCTCAAGATCTTAACGATCAAGTGCTTTTCCATATCGGCTAACATTCCACCCCGCGAGAAATCGTTGGTTTCGTCGTCATCGGCAATTGCCGATACAGCAGCAGCCGTTACCGCAGAAGGCGCATGTTCATCGAACCCGTTAACAGCCAGGAACAGCCGTTTTAGATCATTTTGTTCCGGCGGCAGTTTTGCATAGCACTCCTGCAATTTTTCCGGCAGATCCAGCGCGTGAATCGCATCATCGGTGGCCATTACGGCGCATTTCATCACCACGTTGCGCACTTCTCGAACGTTGCCCGGCCAAGTGTAGGATTCCAGCGCCGCTTCGGCATCGTGCATGAATCGCAGTCCATTATTATGCTGCCGCAAAAACATGCGCGCAATGGGAACGATATCCTCACGCCGTTCGCGCAAGGGTGGGACATGAAGTTGGAATTGGGCCAGTCGATGATACAGGTCTTCGCGGAATTTCCCTTCGCGTGCCATCTGTTCCAGGTTGCGATTGGTCGCGCAAACCACGCGCACATTAACGTCGATCTTCTTCGTGCCGCCGAGGCGGAAATAGCCGGAGCCATCCAAAACACGCAGCAATTTCGCTTGTAGTTTTAAGTCCAACTCGCCGATTTCATCGAGAAATAGTGTGCCCTTATCCGCTAATTCGAACAAACCTTGTTTGGGAGAGTCGGCGCTGGAAAACGCACCCTTTTCATATCCGAAAAGTTCGCTTTCGACAAGATGTTCCGGCAAGGCGGCGCAGCTGAGATCCACCCAAGGCTTTGACACACGTTGCGAATAGTGATGAATAGCGCGGGCAATCAATTCCTTGCCGCTGCCACTCTCCCCCGTAATTAGAACAGTTGCCGGACTTGCGGCCACCCGCTCTGCCATTTTGAGTAAGCGTTTCATCGCATCACTCTCCACGACTGCGGGCATGCCCAAGAATGTTTGGGTTTGCGCTTGATCCGTCATATTGTTGGCTCTATATGATTGTGCACTTGCGTGACAGAAAACACTAGACAGCCGAAGGCCCAGTATTGGATATAACTCCACTGTGAGGCTGAAGGAATTTGCCTTAGTACTCTAAGGCCCCTTCGTCACAGTGACAAAATGTGCAGTCTAATTCATTTGAGCCAAGCTGGCACGGGCTTGTGCCATTCTGTCTTGACAGATTGTCTCATTTGGACAAAATGTCCCGTTGTACGGACATATTGCCCAAATGGTAAAGAGACATTTATTCCCCTGAATTTAGTGTTACTTACGCCCTTAGGCCACTTGATATCCCCGGTTTGGCAGCAAAAGTGCTAAAGAGGGTCTAGCACTAGGGAAATCAGGCCATGAAAAACAATAATACAAGGGCCAACATCTTCATTTATCCAATCGCAGCGATTGGGTTATTCGCGTTGGTGTTGGGGATCCTTCCAATCAGTCCACAAGATCCGATTCGTTTCGGTTGCTACTGCTTTCTGGCAATACTGGCTAGCGGTTTGCGCGTCAGTCTGCCAGCCATTTCGGGAACTCTATCCATCAATTTTCTGTTCATCCTTATAGGTATGGTTCAACTGAGCCTGCCGGAAACCCTATTAATGGGTGCAACGATGACATTGGTGCAATGTTTGCGGCCGTCTGCCGGACGTGGGATTAAGGTTCGCCAAGTGATGTTTAATGTCGCCAATATTTCTACGGCAATTCTGGCGGCGCATTGGGTTTACACCAATCCTTACCTCCACGCACATGGGGTCACCGGGCCAATCGCGTTGGTTGCCGCGTCGGTGCCATTGTTCTTCTTTACTACTATTCCAGTTGCGGTGGTTATTGGCCTAACGGAACGTAAGCCGCTCAAAGAAGTTTGGGAAGAATGTTATTTCTGGTCGTTCCCCTATTACATGTTCGGCGCGATAGTGGCTGTTTGCTTCAATAAGGTTTCAGAAGTGATTAGCTGGCAGGTGTCGCTGGTGGTGTTGCCGGTGGTCTATCTTGTGTATCGCTCCTACCGGCTCTACTTAGGCCGCTTGGATGATGGGCGCGAGCATGCAGAGCAAATGGCCTCGCTTCACTTAAGGACGATTGAGGCTCTGGCCATGGCGATTGAAGCCAAGGACATGACTACCAGCGACCATTTGGCGCGAGTGCAGGTTTATGCATACGAACTGGGTAAGGACCTTGGACTGAAATCCGAGGAGCTGGAAGCGTTGCGGGCAGCGTCATTATTGCATGACATTGGAAAATTGGCGGTGCCTGAACATATCATCTCCAAGCCCGGACGCCTGACGCCGGAAGAGTTTGAGAAGATGAAAATCCACCCCGTGGTTGGCGCGGAAATTTTGGAACGGGTGCAGTTTCCTTATCCAGTGGTTCCGATCGTGCGATCACACCACGAAAAATGGGACGGCTCCGGTTACCCTGACGGGCTGAAGGGCGAAGATATTCCGATTGGTGCCCGAATTCTTTCCGCAGTCGATTGTCTGGATGCACTGGCAACGGATCGGCAATACCGTCGAGCGCTGCCCCTTGATCAGGCAATGGCTGTGGTTTCCAAAGAATCAGGCCGTGCATTCGATCCCAAGGTTGTTGAGATTTTGGAAAGCCGTTACGAAGAACTGGAACGGATGGCGAATGCTCAGCAAGTGGACAAGGTTAAGCTGTCGATTGATCTGAAGGTGGAACGCGGGCTTGCTCCAGGTGCCGGGTTCGAAAATTGCAGTCCTGGTGAGATTCCTGCGAAGAGGTCGAATGATCAACAGGAAGCTGCACCATTTCTGGCTTCAATTGCTGCCGCCCGGCAGGAAGTGCAAACTCTGTTTGAACTGAGTCAGAATTTGGGCAACTCGCTGAGTTTGGATGAGACGTTATCGGTGCTGGCCGTACGCCTCAAGAAAATGATTCCGTTCGACACGATGTCGATTTACGTGAAGCACGATGAATTGCTTGTGCCTGAATATGTTTCTGGTGACAACTTCCGCCTGTTTTCGACTTTGGAAATTCCGGTGGGGCAAGGTCTATCGGGTTGGGTTGCTGAAAATCGCAAGCCGATTATCAACGGCAATCCATCGGTTGAGCCTGGCTATTTGAACGACCCGTCGAAGTTCAGTACGTTACGTGCGGCGATTGCT
>JBBRJC010000282.1:0-5752 GCA_038220135.1 Bryobacterales bacterium
ACGCCGGCTCACGCGGAATGCGGCAACGGCATTGAATGGTCTCTTGAGTTGCGCCGTGGTGGAACGCGTCAACGTCTGGCCGAAGGCTTTGCCCGCAGTGCGACGCCGCTTCGCGTTGGGCCGTTTGAAAAAGTCTCCGTCCGTCCCGGTGATTTGGTGTCGCTTCTGATTGGTCCGCGCGATGGAAATGCTTCTTGCGATCTCACCGATATTGAGCTCAATCTGGCGGGTGATGGCAACGAGTGGTCACTGACTCGCGATGTTGCAAACAACGTGCTCGCCGCAAATCCGCATGGTGATAGCAAGGGCCGCGAAAGTATCTGGCAGTTTTATAGTGAACCCGTTTCCGGGGCAGGCAGTGGCACCGTTATCCCAGCAGGCTCGCTGCTGGCACGGTGGCAGGCTGCTGAGGATCCCACTGAAAAGCGCCGCTTGGCTGAAGCACTTCAGCAGTTGCTTACTTCCACACCGCCCCCGGCGAAGTCACCGGACGGTGCACTCTTCCGCCAACTTACATCTCTTGCAGGACCTCTATTTGCAGGCGCTTCGGTCGATTTGAATCAAAGCTCCGCGTCAACCTGGGGACTCGATTCCGCGATGTTTGATGGTCTCAATCTTCGCGTTAAGGCGCCATCAATTGTGGAAATTCGCTTGCCTGCAGACCTTGTTGCCGAAAGTGAGTTTACTGTAACTGGTGCGCTGGATCAGGCGGCCGATGCTGAAGGCAGTGTGCAACTGCAGGTGCTTGCAACTAAGCCGTCCGAACCACATGGCCTCAGGCCCAGTGGCACTTCTGTTCGCACCGCCGATGGCACTTGGACGTCCAACAATCAGACAGTTTCCTACTCCATGCCTGTTGTCGTAAACGAACGCAGCGCGGCGCAGAAACGTATTGAGGCGGCCTTCGATGAGTTCCGCCAAATGTTTCCCGCCTCTCTTTGCTACAGCAAGATTGTACCTGTTGATGAAGTGGTCACACTCACTCTGTACCATCGCGAAGATGAACACCTGGCACGCCTTTTACTCAGCGATGCGGAGAAGGCAAAACTCAATCGGTTATGGGATCATCTCTTCTTTGTTAGTCATGCCCCCATAAAGTTGGTCGATGTGTTTGATCAGCTTTGGCAGTACGCCACGCAGGATGCAGATCCTTCAAAGTTTGAACCGCTTCGCCAGCCAATTAAAGACCGCGCCGCTGCCTTCAGCCGCCAGCTTATCGCGGCCGAACCTAGCCACCTCAACGCCGTTGTTGAATTTGCCAATCGCGCTTATCGCCGTCCCATCACTCCTTCGGAAAAGGACGAACTACGCACTCTGTATGCCAAGCTCCGCAAGCAGGAGTTGCCGCACGAAGACGCTATTCGCTTAACGCTTGTCCGTGTGCTTATAGGCCCGGCATTCCTTTATCGAACGGAAAAGGCACTCCCAGGCCAGCAGCAGTCGCCAGTTACCGATTGGGAAATTGCCAGTCGCTTGAGCTACTTTCTGTGGTCGTCTCAGCCCGATGCCGAATTGCGCACCGCAGTAGCCTCAGGCAAGCTTCACACCGCCGATGGCGCAGCGGCCCAAGCCCGGCGCATGTTGCGCGATCGTCGCGTGCGGCGGTTGGCAACTGAGTTCGGCGCATCGTGGCTGCACATCTACGGCTTCGATTCGCTGGATGAAAAAAGTGAGCGGCACTTCCCCACCTTCCGTGCACTTCGTGGGGACATGTACGAAGAGTCGATTCAATTCTTTTCCGACTTCTTCTACGGTAATCGATCTGTTCTCAGCCTGCTTGATGCAAACCACACTTTTCTGAATGAGGCTCTTGCCAAACACTACGGAATTGCAGGTGTCAACGGGCCGGAATGGAGGCGCGTCGATGGCATAAAATCGCAATCCCGCGGCGGTGTTTTGGGCCTGGCGTCCACACTGGCAAAGCAATCCGGCGCCTCTCGTACCAGTCCCATTTTGCGCGGCAGCTGGGTGGCGGAGGTGTTGCTTGGCGATAAGCTTCCACGCCCCCCTAAAGACGTTCCGCAGCTTCCCGAAGACGAAGCCAACATCCCTCTTACGATGCGCGAGCTAACGGAAAAACATACTGCTGATGCGCGTTGCTCAGCCTGCCACAAACGTATTGACCCTTACGGTTATTCGCTGGAACAGTTTGATGCCATCGGCCGCTTGCGTACAACTGATTTGGGTGGCCGTGCTATCCACACCAAAACCAGAGTGATGGACGGTACCGAAATTGAAGGGCTTGATGGTCTTCGCCAATACTTGCTCACGAAAGGCCGCGCTGCGTTCGTCCGTCAATTCTGCCGCAAGTTGTTGGGATACTCGTTGGGCCGCGCGGTACAGCTATCGGACGAACCACTGCTTACCCAAATGCAAACTCAATTGGCCGACGGCAGTCACCCGGTGGGTGCGGCAATTGAGATGATTGTAAGAAGCCGCCAATTCCGTGAGATTCGCGGGCGCGATGCAGCGCCGGAGGAATAATCGCCATGATGAACAGCAATAGCTACCAGTTTTCGCGTCGCCGCTTATTGCGCGGCTTAGGCGTTACCATGGCCCTGCCCTGGATGGAATCGCTCACCGTTTGGGGCGATGAACCGAAGGGCCGCGCGGCCAGTGATGCGCCAGTGCGCCTTGGCGTTCTATTCGCAGGCAATGGCTTTCACAGCAAAGAGTGGTGGGCCACAGGCGAAGGCAAGCAGATGCAACTGGGCCAGGTTTTGGCACCACTGCAGGATCTTCGCCACAAGATGCTCTTCGTGCGTGGCCTGTTCAACGCAGAGGCGCTGAAGGGCAATATTCACAGCTCCCAAACCGGCAACCTACTCTCTGGTGCGCCTCTGGCATCCGGAGGCGAAATCCGCTCCGGCACCAGCATCGATCAGCTTCTTTCGCAGCGTTATGGTTCCTCCACGAAAGTACCCAGCCTTGTACTGGGTTGCGAAAAATCGAACCCTGCAGTACACAAGAATTACTCCATGCTGTATAGCTCCCACATTTCATGGAGCTCCCCAAGCACGCCCACGCCACTTGAGATTTATCCCGCTCTTGCTTTCGACAGACTCTTCAAAGACGAAGCGAACAAGGCCGATCAAAGTGTGCTGGATGCTGTCCTTACCGATGCCAGCCGTCTGCGGCGCGACATCAGTGCGGGCGATCAGCGCAAGTTGGACGAGTATCTGGAATCGGTTCGTGATGTTGAGCAGCGCATTGCCAACGCCGGCAAGAAAGGCCAACTGCAGGGCTGGCGTCCAACGCTGGACAAGCCCAATATGGCACGTCCGGCCGACGGCATTCCACAAGACATTGCTGAACATATGCGCTTGATGGCCGACATTGTGGTGCTCGGTTTTCAGACCGATACCACGCGCATATGCACACTGAAGCTAAACAACGATCACAGCTCGCTGCGCTTTCCAAACCTCGGCGTTGACTACATGATCCACCATCTGTTGTCGCATTCCGACACGGCAGATTGGCTCAAAGTAAATCAGTTCTTCCTGCAGCAATACGCCTACATCGCCCACAAACTGGATGCAATTCAGGAAGGCCCACGAACGTTGCTCGACAACACAATGCTGCTGTTTTGTTCCAGCATGCTCACGGGCAATCATGAAGCGCGGCAACTGCCGGTGGTGCTCCTGGGTGGTGGCGGTGGCCGTATTCAAGGTGGCCGGGTCCTTGATTATCGCGAGAAGCCAGACCGCCAGATGTGCCGGCTCTACCTGTCTATGATGGACAAGATGAACGTCCGCATGCCGCAATTTGGCGATGCCACCAAACCGATTGACGAAGTGTAGGGGTCGCCTAATTGGCACGCCTGCCGCATTGAACGTTGCTGTCGCCGTTGAATTAGTTGCAGCCCGCCTAGCCCATAGATCGGTGACTCTTCCTTGCCAACCTGATATTATTTGGCTGTATGTTTAAAAGCCTGTGGGCAAAACCAACCATTGCAATATTGGCCGCGGTCACGGTTTTATGGGGTGCAGAACACGATGCCATCGCACCGCTTGGCAGCTACACTGCGGCAGAGCGTCGCTATTGGGCCTTCCAACCGCGGGCCGCTGTTCAACCTCCCGTCCTGTCAGATCCCGTAGCAAAGAAGTGGATTCAAACCCCTATTGACGCATTTATTCTAGAAGGCATCCGCAAGGCTGAGTTGAAACCAGCGCCCCCGGCGACTCGCGAATCTCTCATCCGTCGCGCCACCTACGACATGCTCGGGCTTCCCCCAACGCCCGCCGAAATCGATGCCTTCCTCCGCGACTCTTCCCCCAAAGCCTGGGATAAAGTGGTGGACCGACTGCTTGCATCTCCGCACTATGGCGAACAGTGGGGCCGGCACTGGCTGGATGTTGTCCGGTTCGCCGAATCTGACGGTTATGAATACGATATGCATCGCCCGGACGGCTATCGCTACCGCGACTATGTGGTTCAAAGTTTCAATCAGGACAAGCCGTATGATCAGTTCGTGAAAGAGCAATTGGCAGGTGACGAAATTGATTCCACCAATCAGACCATGCTTGTTGCCAGTGGCTTTAACCGGCTCGGCCCACTTCGAAAAAACGCAGGTAATCAGGATGTAGCCAGTTCCCGCAATGAAGTGCTAACCGAAGCCGCCAACATCGCCGGAGCCGCATTTCTAGGGCTCACCGTAGGCTGTGCCCGCTGCCACGATCATAAATTCGACCCCATTCGTCAGTCCGATTATTACCGCCTGCAAGCGCACTTTGCGCAATTACAACCGCACGATATTATTCAAGCCAGCAAGGAAGAACAGGAAGCCTACAAAGCGAAAATAACTCCCATGGAACAGGAAATGCGCCGTCTGCAAATGCAGATGCGCCGTGCTCCTGAAACGGAAAAGGGCAAGATCGAAATGCAGTTGGAAGAGCTGGATGAAAAAATGCCACCTCCCCTCACTTCGATCTACTCCGTGAAAGATATGCCGGAGCAGCCGACGCCCATCAAGATCCTTTTTCACGGCGACCATCTGAATCCCACCGCAACCGTAGGCGTTCGCCCATTGGGAATTTTGCTCAACACACAGGCAAATGAAGAGCCACTAAATACAACCAAGCCCAGATTGAAGCTGGCCAACTGGATCACCGATCCATCAAACCCTTTGCCCGCCAGAGTGATGGTAAACCGTGTTTGGCAGGATCACTTTGGACGTGGCCTGGTTTCCACCGCAAATGATTTTGGCCGCATGGGCGGTCGCCCATCCAATGCTAAATTGCTTGACTACCTGGCCAACCAGTTCATCGAAGGTGGCTGGAAGTTGAAACCGCTGCATCGTATGATCCTCCTCTCCAGCACCTACCGCCAATCTTCCACTTCGCCCATCGAAAAAGATGGTGTTGAAAAAGATCCGGAAAACGCGCTGCTTTGGAGGTTCAGTGCGCGCCGCTTGGATGCCGAAGAAATTCGCGATTCCATGTTGGCGGCAGCCGGAAAGCTAAACACCAAGCTCGGCGGTCCCAGTTTTCTTGTTCCAATTGAAAAGGATCTGGTGCTGATGTTGAAGCGTCCGCTGTATTGGGCACCCACGCGCGATAAGTTGGAATATGATCGCCGCACCATGTACATGATCTACAAACGCAACTTGCGGCTGCCGTTTCTGGAAGTGTTCGATGCGCCCGATACGCTCATCTCCTGCGCTAAACGTGAACAGGCAACCCACGCCCCACAGGCACTGGAATTGCTGAACGGAAAAACATCCAACGAACTGGCAGGCCGCTTTGCAGAGCGT
>JBBRJC010000283.1:0-5726 GCA_038220135.1 Bryobacterales bacterium
CTCACGAGAAACGACCCACCAGCCCGGCGTGGCCGGGGATGATAACGTCTTGCCCACCTATGCCTTACGGGCCAAGGGGCGCCTCCTGGGCTGGTCAACTCTAATTGAGCACAAGTGGTCAAGTTTTGGTGAGCGCCGAGGAGCTTGTCCCGTATGCCGGTGTTTTCAAGAAACTATTCCGCGCGAAAATTATCGCGTTAAAACGAAGCATTTTAAGTCGGGCCAAGTTGCCGCCTCCTGGCCTGGAATGCGAGAATCTCGCCTAATAGTTTAAGTTCACGAAACATCAAAACGAGGCGTTTTGTGGTGTCGTAATTGTTGCCGGTGGCGGAAATTGCTTCGGTCGCGATTTTGCTGAGAGACCTGTCACTGGCGACGGCTTTTTTGATGTAGCTATTGAAGGTGTTACGGCCTTGGGGTGCGCGGTTGATGGCGGCGCTTGTTAGCGTTGCAGTGTTGTGCAGCAGATCACCCATCCACATGGTCCAACGGTCTGTGAATTCGGGGGACGCCAGCAACTTGTCGATGATAGCGTCGCGCTTGTCCTTATCGGAGTCGGTGAGAAATGCTCGAACTTCTTCCGAGGATGGAATCCTTCCGGTGAGGTCTAAATTGATGCGGCGAAAGAATTCTTCGTCGGCTGCAACAGGGGCGGCTGGAACATTTTGCTTGAGTAACTTGCCGAGAATTTCCTGATCGATGAAGTTGCGCTGGGGCAGGGAATCGGCCGTAACGGCTGGCCTGCGAGATACCGAGGCGCTGAACTTCTGCAATCGGTTGAAAATTTCGTTGCGGTTTCGCGATGAGCGGTTGAGAAACTCTTCGGGGTTAGTGGCAAATTGGCAATCCGCTACTGTGATTTTCCGGTCCTGGGCGAAGCTGCCCATGATTGTGAAAATAGCCGTGGTTGCGGTCAGAGAAATACGTCGACCCATTCAACTTCCTACTGCTTTAATTGAAACCCGTCGCGGGTGTCAATAGTTATAGGAAGATTGTTAATTCTTACTGTGGCTTGATGCCAATTGCTGCGTATTGACCACCGATGGGGAGCCACTTCAATAGCCCTTCCATTGCACCCACCATTGCGAAAATGCCTTCTGGAAGAAATAGATAGTGTACTGTTTTGCTCTGTTTGAAACCAGCGTCCTGCATCAACTGGTCAGACTCGCCATGTGGCAATAGAATCGCGTTTACGTCGAGTGGGCAGCGTGCGACAATTTTCCTCGTCACTGGATTTAGCGGGTTATGTTCAAAAATACAGAACATGCCGCCTGGGCGAAGAGCCCGATAAACGGACTTCGTAATTGCCAGGCGCATTGCTGGTTCGATGTGGTGATAGACGCAGGCAGCAGTGACTACGTCGACAGAATTGTCGTCGAAGGGGACTTCGGTATCGGAAGTTTGACGCCGTACTTCTACGCCTTCCACTTGTGCCAATAGACCTGTTGAAACATCGCAGCCAAAGGCTTTCCGGAACTTTTTCGCGCCCAGCGACAGCAGATCGCCTTTACCGCAGCCCATATCCAACCAATCGAGTTGAGCCGGATTTTTCCTCTGCGATTGCAACGCTTCCATTAAGACATCGATCTTGCGCTGGTGGAAGAATACTGAGCCATTGGCAAATTGGTCGCGCAACGGATCGGCGATGATCGCTTCGTAATTATCGGCGTATTGATCAAACTCTTTTGTATGTTGTTCTGCCACAGGTGCCAACTTTGAATCTACCACAGGAGCTCCATCGTCAATTCCTCGGAAAATCTTTAAAAGTAGGTCCGTTTGACTCAGGTTGAGACTTTTCAATTCCCTTTGCACAAGCCTGGTTTCAATATGCTGATAAGCTAGTTTTATCGGATTCGTGTTGCGGGTCCACAAATTCACAGAATGAACGTCTTAATCACCGGTGGTGCCGCATACATCGGCAGCCACTGTTCAAAAACACTTGCCCAACACGGCTTTGTACCGGTTGTTTACGACAATCTTTCGCGGGGGCATCGGTCGTTTGCCAAGTGGGGGCCGCTTGAACACTGTCCGGGTGATCCGCCACTGTTGATTTCAGACTACAATCGGAGGCAAGCATGAGCAATACTCCGGCGTGCAGCGTCATCGTACCGGCGTATAAAACGACAGAATACATTGCTGAGACGATGGACAGCATTTTTGCCCAGACATTTCAGGATTTCGAAATCGTTGTTGCTAACGATGGATGCCCGGATACCGAAAATCTGGAACGCGCCTTGGCTCCATACATGAGCCGCATTGTTTATGTAAAGCAGGCTAACGGCGGAACGGCGGCGGCGCGGAATCTGGCCATTCGGGCCTCAAGTGCGCCGGTGCTTGCAATGCTTGATTCCGACGATATTTGGAAGCCTGAATATTTGGAAGCACAAATGGCGGTGCTGGCGGCTAATCCCAATGTGGATATGGTTTGCTGCGATGCTGAATTCTTTGGCGATGGTCAGGATTCTGGCCGGCTATTTAGCGAAGTTTGTCCGTCTGAGGGCGAGATAAATTTCCAGAATATCGTGTCGGAAAAAGTCCACGTATTTATTTCCGTGACTGGCCGGAAAGCTGCATTTGAAAGAGCCGGACTGTTCTTTGAACTTCGCGAATTGCATGGTTCCGAAGACTATTCCATGTGGAGCCGGATTGCGCTGCATGGTAGCATTTTCCATTACACGAATAAGCCTCTGGTTCGTTACCGGCGCCGGGCTACCAGCACTTCAGCCAACGACTTGGGCATGGTCAATTCGGCGATGAATGCGATGAAGGCGATTCGATCGACCGAGGCTTCGCTAACGGCTGCACAAAAGCAGATTCTGGACGACAAGATTCAGCACTTTGTGGGAAAGCGCGCTCTGTTTGAAGGCAAGCGCGACTTGCAGGCAGGCAATTATGAGAGCGCCAAAACCAACCTGATGTTGGCCACCAAGTACTACGATTCCTCCTTGAAATTGCGGGTGATCGCTCAATTGGTGCGAGTTGTTCCTGGTCTGGTGCGAGCCTTGGCAACGCGCTAAATATTAGCTATTTCTTTTTTTCATTCTTTCGGCTAGACTAACAGTGAAAAGAGGCTGATGCCTCAATTTATGACCACTCCACTTCTGCCTGAACTTTTGAAGGACCAGCCTGAAAATGTGCAGCGCGTATTGTCCGATTTTATTTCCACCCTCTGTGAAACCCTTACCCAATCCCTTCAATCAGTGATCTTGTTTGGTAGTGCTGCCGAGGGCCGGTTGCGTCCAACTTCGGATGTGAATTTGCTGATTGTTGTTGAAAACTGTCCGCCGCAAACACTGGGGAAACTGCAGGAATCGCTGGAATTTGCAGCCGCTGCAATTGGGTTAAGCGTGCTCATTGTTGAAATTGCGGAACTCGATGCAGCGATGGATGCATTTGCCCAGAAGTTCTCCGATATTGTGCGCCGTCACCGCGTGTTGTTTGGTAAAAACGTCCTAGAAGGGAAGCGGGTATCGCGCGATGCTGCGCTACGCCGCACGCGGCAGGTATTGCTGAATCTCACTTTGCGGTTGCGCGAACGATGTGCGATGAGTGGAGCGAAAGCTGAGATTGCCTTGGCCGCAATCCGCAATGCGATTGGCCCGATTCGCACCTGTGCTGCTCAAATTGTCGAACTGGCAGGCCGCCCGCCGGCTTCTCCGAAAGAATCTTTCTCGCATTTTGTGGCCGGTTGGGGCCGCCCGAATCTCGTCTACTTACCTGATTACTATTCCCAAATTCGGGAGCATGAGGCCCCTCTCACTCCAACTCCTCAACAGGCGCTGGCCGACACTCTGGAAGTGGTTCAGGCCTTGCGCAGCCAGACCGAACTGATCACATGAGGTGACTGATTGAATCCCTTCGATCTTACTGGCCCTTCGTTTCTTATCTTCTATTTCATCCTTTCCATCGTCGTAATTTCCGGCTTCATCCTTTATCGCAATCATTGCGAGTTGAAGCCAAACACGCCTTTCCCAAAACTGAACGATCCTTACAAAATTGCCTTTCTGCGCGGCGGTAAAAACGAAGCGCTACGGGTGGCATTGATGTCGTTGATTGACCGGAAATTCCTGGTTGTTGCTACAGACGGTGAGATAAAAAACCGTCGGCACGCTGATGCGAAGTTTATGACTGATCCCTTGGAACTTGCCCTTACTGCTTTCTACAACACTGGTCATAAAGTGGAAGCGATGTATAGTTCCAGCAGTTTCGACAGGGTGATGCGGCTCCTCGAACAGGATTTAATGCAGCATGAGTTGCTGCCCTCGGCCGAACAGCGCGAGGATCGCGATAAGGCCCTATTTTTTGTGCTTTTCGTTCTAATTGGTGTGGCGCTGACGAAAATGCTTGTTGGTCTTAGCAGGAATAAACCGATTTTGTTTCTGGTTCTATTCGCCGTGGTTAGCGTGCTGGTTTTGCTATTTCAATGGAAGAAGCGGCGTACATCAAAGGGCGATGCAATTTTGGAAGACCTCAAAATGCTGCTTGGTGGTGCCTCGCGCATGCAGAATGCAGGGCAGGGAAGTAACCTCGCAATGACTGCGGCAATTTTCGGAATGGCTGCTATTTCGCCCACCATGTTCCCCCACAGAGATACGTTGTTTCGCAAAGCCGCTCAAGCGGGTAACTCATCCTGTGGTTCGTCCTGCGGTTCCTCGTGGAGTTCGGGTTCCGATTCCGGGTCTTCCGGTTCCTCGTGCTCTTCTTCATCGTGCGGCGGCGGGGGCGGCTGTGGTGGATGCGGAGGCGGTGGTGACTGATCGCGTTGGCATCGGCTGGCGTCCACAACTTTCCGCCGGCATTCTTGCAAGTCTCGATCAGATCGACATCGTGGAAGTGATTGCCGATGACTACTTCGATGCCTCAACGGCAAAGGTGCGGTCGCTGACTACGCTCGCCTCGCAAGTGCCAATTATGCTGCATGGAGTGGGGCAGGGCATGGCCTCTACCGTGGCTGCCGACCAGCGGCGTCTACAAAGCATGGCTCGCCTGGTGAACAAGTTGGAACCGGAAGCGTGGTCAGAACATTTTGCATTCGTGCGTGCTGCCAATGTGGACATTGGGCATTTAGCTGCGCCGCCGCGCAACGCACAAAGCATCGAAGGCACGCTTGAAAATCTGCACCACGCGCGGCGCATTGTTGGCACGCTGCCGCAGATGGAAAACGTGGCTACTTTTGTTGATCCGCCCGGCAGCACGCTTACTGAAGACCAGTGGCTTTCCGCAGTTGCCCATCACTCCGGCTGTGAGTTGCTGCTGGACCTGCAGAATGTCTACACAAACGGTGTGAACACTGGCTACGACCCGTTTGCAATGCTCGCCGCACTGCCGCTGGAGCGTGTTGGTTCCATCCATATAGCGGGGGGCAAGTGGCTTGATGGGCGCATTCTGGACGATCATCTGCACGACGTGCCTGAGCCGGTCTACGAACTGTTGCGCTACGTTGCCAGCCGCAGCGCGCGGCCGCTTACGGTGGTGCTGGAGCGCGACGGATCTTATCCGACTATGGCTGTACTTTTGGAGCAACTGGCCAAGGCCCGTGCTGCAATGAAAATCGGCCGCTGTGAAGCAGACCGTGCGGTCATCGAAACAATAGCCGCTGTCCAGCAACAGGCTGCTGAAATTCTCAGCACGCCGCAGTTTGAACAGATTCTGGCTTCGATTTATATGGACCCGAAGTTGCTGGATTCTCCCGCGTATTTTGCGCAATCCGGCTTGTCTGATCATCA
>JBBRJC010000284.1:0-5719 GCA_038220135.1 Bryobacterales bacterium
ATTCTTCGAGTAGCAATCCAGGTTCTTATGATCGTAAGTGTGACTCAACCAATAGAATGCGTCCAGACTTAGTAAGGACTCTCTAACTAACGAATCATCGGCCTTTGTTCCAGCCTTCGCCGTAGATCCATACGCGTTATAGGCCATGGTGATCCGGAAATTCTTCAACTGCGGGCTCAAGTTCCACTCTTGCTGCCATTCCCGTACAGCGCGCAGGTCAGTGCCGGTAAGTCGAAGAGGAGGACACTGCAATAAGGCTTCGGTATTTTGATCCACAACAAACGTGGTCGGCCGGCACGCTTCAATGTAAGAAACAAAAAGGCGGTTGGGCAGGAACAAATCGTCATTCTGGGGTGAGAAGTATACCCGGTGTTCTCCGATGAAAACGCCCTTGGTAACCCAGTTAAAAACTCCATAGTAGAGTGCCATCGAATGCAGCAACGAAGGGTTGTGATCCATCGTCAAGGCCATATATTCCCGGCCATCTGGTTTGGTATGGATAACCCCTGCGGTGACGCCATTAATTTCCATCAAAGGGGTTGTTGTCTCCCCCACGGCTGCTACGGGCTTTGCCAGATAAGCATAGGCAGAGGCGAACTTTATTGGATTCTCAGGATTAAGGTAAGGAAAAATCTGCGCGGCTGCTGGAAGAAGCTGAATCGTGGTTGGGGCGGTAACTACATCCGCCAATTGCATTCCAAATCGGACTTCTGGAAAGGTGTAGTAACTAGCCAAACGAACGCGGTAGTCCTTACAGTAGGCATCAAGAATGATCCAGTTTTCAGTGGTCATCCCTGCCTTAAACGTACCCTTATCCTGGTAGGCCAAAGAGCCTGTCGCTAAAATGATGCCTTGATAAAACCCCTTCTTTCCATCGGAAAGCGGCGGGATCGGCTGGCTTGCAGTTAACACCTTGTCATATGGAATTCCAGTGTAATTTAGAAAAACCTGAATCGCAGCAAACGACGCTTCCGTGCCATCTCCAGCTAAGACAAGCAGCTTCATTTCAACCGGCTTCGGGTACAATGCCCCTGCCGTTGACACTGGGGTTTGCGCAATGCCAAGCATAGACGCAACCAACACTACGAACAACATCTGCACAGTTATCTTCATCTCAATAGCAGTCTATAGGCTCGAAGTTGATGCTACAAGAGAACGCTCATCACAGTACTATGAGTTTTTCTAAGGTACCATTTCGTTACCTTAATCCTATGCCTGCCCAATTATTGGCTGATCCTGTAAACCATCACATATTGGTCCTGCAAGTACACGCTGATGTTTTCGTGTGTGGCCGCATAGGCAGCGATCAATTCTGCCGTCCTAAACTCCATCGATGCCCTTCCGGGGTTTGTGGAGTAGTAGTAGCTGTTCAGGCTATTGCCAGGAATAGCCAGATTAGAAGCTTGGGCCAGCGGCTTCTTTTCAATAAAGACAAACACATCGCGCACCTCATAAGGGAAGTGGAACGCTTTGTCCGCAACCTTCGCAATCGGGAACTCTTCCAAAAATTGAGGGAGCTCGGTATGCCAGCCACGGCCGTAGGAATACGCGACCTCATGCATTGGGGATACGATAAGCCACTGGTTTTTGGAAAACTCCCGGGCAATCTTCGCCGCCGCTCGAGCCGAAGATTCGTACTGCAATGGCCCATCAAGGGGGTATGAACGCAGTGGGCCAGTCATGGTGGTTGCACTGGCCAATACGAGGATTGCGATTCCAGCTTTGCGCACCAGTAACGGCGTCAGCACCAAATATCGGTTTAACACCAGCGCCACAAACACACACCCAATCGCCACCGGGAAAAGTTCAGGGAACGAAGGGGCCGACAGCCATGCCAAAAGCATTCCACAATATGCGTATCCCAGTGACTTTGGCCCCACAACAGAAGCCAGAAGCAGAAACAAACAAGCCCACAAAGTGCCGTCAGCCGCAGTTGCCGCATCAAGCCCAGGCCCTCGTGTGTACAGCCAGAATAAGGTGACAGCTAAAAACGCAGCCCAAGGGGATTTGGAGTAAGAGATTGTGCATAGGGCGATGGCGCAAAGAATCAGCCCATAGATCAATGGCACACTCAATCGCAGAACAGTTGCAGGGTCCAAACCACTTGCCACCACGATGGGCGCAAGTAAGGCAATAGATCCGTCGCGGTTCCATGGTGCGCCATTCACCAGGGCACCTAACGAAAGAGTTTGGGAATATCCTAGCGTTGTGAGAAATCGGAAATTGTGCAAGGGATTCCAAAGGAAATGCAAGAACGCCCCACTCATCAATAAACCTAGAAAAAGATATCCTCTGGAAATAGCAGGCTTCCACTTGAACATGCCCCCAAACGAACCGCTACGTTCGATCTGGAGCAGTAGCCGTTGCCGCAACTCCATTCCATAACCAGGGCCGTCAGAATCTCGGTTGTACAGCCAAAACTTGCGCGACGAAAGCACTGCTGTTGAAATGATCCATCCGGCATACAGCGCAAACACCATGCCTGGACGGTACAACTGCCATTTCCCCATGAACAGAGCCGATAACTCAACAAACAACGCCGACCGTAGTAAACCGCTCACCAATAATTCGTGCCAAGGCGGTGGGCTTTTATGCCCGCACCGGCCAACCAATGCCGGCAATAGTCCGAACACCAGACCCATTGGAATTGCAACACGAAGAAGATCGATCCAGATTTGCATAGTAGTTAAGCCGCCGATGCGAAGTGGCTGTAGTCCACCGAACGGCTAAGCCTCAGGTACAGGATTGTCGTCAAAATCGCGAAGACTGCACTGCCCGCCGCGAAGCCGTAAACGGCATCATTGTAGGTCCCAACACGGGAGAAAAGGTATCCGATAATTACGTTCGCCGCAAGGCCTGCCACTACGGAAATCAGCGGGCTCACTGGCCGGGAGAGTGCGAAAAATAAGCTCGAATTCCAAAGCCCCAACACCAGCAACGGATACGCTGCAACAGCTACTCCGGCCACCTTTTGCATCTGTGCAGTGGGGAGAAGGCCGAATTGGACCGCCCCGGTATAAACCATAAATCCTATAGCGGCAGCACACGGCAAAAACATTCCCGCGCGTTTGAAATAGAATCGTTTCAGGTCGGTATTGAAGCCCGTAGATTGGCTCACCGTGAAATTCGCTTCAGACGTGTTTAGCCGCCGGTAGAACGCCAGAATCGACATGTGTACCCAACCTGCTTGTACTATGAACGCAATCATGGCAATGTCCAGCGCCGTTTCGTAATCGCCCCTAAAATGCAGCGGCAGCATGGATGCGGCCGTATCTGAAGTCCACGCTAGAAAACGATCAGCAAATAGAAATAGATAATAGACGCAGCCATACAGAAAGTATGGCGTCATGTCGTGGGCGATGCGGAGGGAGATAAATTCAACGCTCACCTTGTGCTTCCGTTTTCGAGCCAGCACGAATGCAGCCAGAGCGAACGACAACAGTGCCGTAATGGCAATCCCAATCAGTTGTGAATAGAGCAAAGGCAGCGCAAAACCTTTGTGCAGCAAGGCCACCGTTGCAATGCCCGCAAGCACCGTACCGCCAACAGCCCAACTCAACTCCAGCACATACAGAATTCCACAGGCCAGCCAAAGCAAACCCAATATCATGTGAAACGACATGGCCACCCAATCGATTGGATAGGGAAGCCACGCGAAGTATTGATTCAGGATCCAGCCGGCGGCCAAAGATGCAGCCAGAACTTTTACACCCACCACTGTCCAATTGAAACAAGTAAAAATCGCCGCATCCCAGTTGCCCATGTGGATCTGATAAAGGGTCCTTCGCGCAGATGCCTGAATAATGCCGCCGGTGGCGACGAAACTGCAGATAGTGCCAATTGCCACTGCCGCAGCCATTTCTGAAGTCAGATCACCGCCCCACAGGGAAAAATGATACATCAAAGTTGTGACCGTGCAAATCAGCACGGGGATGGCAAACGCGATCCCGTTCAGAAATTGAACCCAGCCTGGTTTAGCCAGCGGCTTGTGCAGCGGACGGTCCTTTTGTAGCAAGGCCTTCAGATGACCATTTGCCATTTGAACCGTGGAGCTGTAGCCGTAATCGGAAGCAGCAACGGAATCGGTAATGCCCTCAAGCTCCAATCGCACAGCCAAATCATACACGTCCAGCACAGGCCGCACGGCCGAGTAGGGCGAGGGCGCGACTAAACAGTTTGGGGAACGTTGTTGCAAGGCTGTAAATTCTCGTAAAGAGCCAAAAATGGCCGCATTGATATTTCAAGCGTGTAGCGCCTGCGGGCACGTTCCAAAGCGGCAGCGGCCAGCTTATCGCGCAACGCAGTTGCACCAGGTCCGTCAAGCACCATGAGCAGCGCTTGTGCCAATTCTTCCGGATGACTGGGCGCAACCAGCAAGCCCGTTCCATTTAATGTTTCCGCAATATTTCCAACGTCGGTGGAAACCACCGGACACCCAGTGAACATCGCCTCAAGAAGCGTATACGGCAACCCTTCAGATACGCTGGGTAAGCAATAAACATGTGCCGCTTGCAGTTCCTTTTCCGATTGTTTGGTAATTCCAAATTCAATTACTGCTTGAAGCTTATTTTCCTTGATGATGCGTTTACATTCGGCAAAATAGGCTTGATCTGCCACTTCGCCAAAAATACGGAAGCGAATCTTAGGTGCCTTCTTATTAACAATCGCCGCAGCCCGCAGCAGTGTATCAATTCCCTTCAACGGATAGATTCGAGCAAGTGTCAGCACCGTCAGTTGTGGTGGCCGGCTCGTGGGTGATGGAAAAAAGCGTTTGGAATCGACGCCATTTGGAACAAATTCGATCTTTGATGCATCTGCTCCGAATAGGATCTGCCATTTCCGGTTGAATTCACCAAGACAGGTGACATGATCGGCATAATGGTAATTCATGCGGACGATAGCCTGGTTCCAACCCAGCAAAAACCGGCGGCATGCGTCGCTTTCCTTCATTCTGGACAAGGAAACGTACAATTCGCGCAAATGAATGCCATGCTCGGAAAGTAGAAAAGGGATTCCATCGCGCAGCTTGCAAAGTACTCCCGGAACAGCTGCCAGCCCTGCCATTGAGGAATGCACCAGTCCGGTCCTGGGAAATTGACGAGCGGTTATTGCCAGATAACGGACCAGCCAACGCATACAAATTGTTGCGTCGCCTAATGAGAGAGCAGCGTTGGCACTGCATTGCTTGAAGCATTCCCAAGCCAGTTGCGAAGTAAGAGTGGCGGCATAATCGTAGGTTTCAAAGTAGCAGTGAAGACGGTGAAAAGACTGGCCCAACAATGCCGGGTCGGCATTCAAACCAGCATGAATACTATGGACAATTAAGGCGAAGTCAGGCAGGAATTGTTGAGAAATAATTTCTTCTGTGGTTAGCAGTTTGCGCTGATGCGCCGCAGAAAAGGAAATAGGCAGGCAGCCTGGTTCTTCGGTTCCCCACAGGGAGAGCATCTCCAGGCTTCTGACGTTCGCGGGCAGCTTGAACACCAACGGTTGATGCGGTGAATGAGCAATCGAAAAAAGGTGGAAGTCAACGGCGGAGGCATGGCGGACCATCTGGTCACACCACGTGCTCACTCCGCCGTGATAATGCGGATAAGTTCCTTCAGAAGTCAGTAGGACCGAATTGGTCAAATAGCTCCCCCGTGTCGAAATTCAACTGCACATTCCATACCGATCATGACAAACTTCCGGCCAGGATTGGGGATGGAAATCCTCACTA
>JBBRJC010000285.1:0-5715 GCA_038220135.1 Bryobacterales bacterium
GGTTATGCAATTGTCGGTTGTTTCCGCTTTTGAGAACGAACAGCTAGCACTCCGCATTCGCGAAAAAATCGAAGAGATGATTGAAGATCATTCCATTACCAAGCTCTCCTCATTTACTCTCGCCGGTGCGCAAAGCTTCCAGCTTTCACTCAACAAACAACGCGCCGACAACCGCTTGTTGCTTCTATCACTTTCACTTGGGTTTGCTAGCGTTCTCTTGTTTGTCGCGACTTTTTCCTTCCTGCGTCTTCGTTCCGCAAATACGCGGGTGCTGGAATCACTGGCTACTGCCGAACAAGCCCTGCGCGTCAAAAGCGAATTTCTCGCTACGATGAGCCACGAAATCCGCACTCCAATGACCGCCGTTCTCGGTTATATGGATATGCTGCTGACAACCCCTCTACGGCCTGAGCAGCGCCAGTTTGCAACCGAGGTTTGCCAGGCAACTTCATCATTGCTCACCATGCTTACAACCGTGCTTGACTACACGCGTGTCACCGGTGGAAAGCTGATCGTAAACCAGGACAAAATCGAACTATCCCCTCTTGTTGATGATTCCATTTCTGCCCTTCTGCTTTTGGCCGAAGCGAAGGACATTGAATTATCCGTCCAGATCTCGCCCAATGTCCCCGCAGTTATTAACGGCGATGCTCTGCGGTTGCGGCACATCATTTTGAATTTACTTGGCAACGCCGTGAAGTTCACTCCGCAGGGATGGGTTCACATTCAAGTGGATTTCGATCAACCCTCGGAAGGTCCGGGTATTCTTATAATTGAAGTCTCCGATAGTGGCATTGGCATCCATGCAGCCAAACAAACCACTATTTTCCAACCCTTCTCCCAAGTCGATTCTTCCGACACTCGCTCGTACGGAGGTGTTGGTCTCGGTCTGGCCATTGTTGCAGATCATGTTAAAGCGCTTACCGGCGTAATCGCAGTGACCAGTGCCATCAACCAAGGCGCTACGTTCACCTGTCGCATTCCAGTACAAGTGCCTTTGGGTCAACTGGGTTGGCTCGAATCTTTCCGCCAGGCAACCCCCTCAACTGCATTCCTATTTGCGCCTTCCACCCGTCAAACCAAGATTCTGGAAACCTATCTCAACCATTTGAATATGCGCGTGCAGGTATTGTCTGCCAACTTTGATTTCAGCCAGCTGCCGGCCGCACAAAGCCTGAGGGATTTCTACTTCATTGATGCTCGCTTGGTCAGTGCTCTACTCACTGCGGCCTTTGCTGGCTTACGTCGTGAGCAGCGGCCCAAACTTGTTTTGCTTGGTCCAGCGAGGGTGATCGGATCAGCGCTCCACGATACGGCAATGTTTGATTTGGTTTTCACATTGCCAATCACAGGACGTCATTTTCGAGAGTTGTACGCACCAGCAACTTCTGAACCTTGGACAATACATAAGCCAGTGTCTCTGATGGCAAAGGTACTTGTTGTGGATGACAATGCCGTCAATCGGCGTGTACTTTCAGCCTTACTTGAAAAGCTGGGCTGTCAGATAGACGTGGCTGTAAACGGTGCTCAAGCATTGGAAATGGCACACAAAACGCAATACGCGGTTATTTTGATGGATTGCCAAATGCCCATCATGGACGGATACGATTCCACTCTCGCTATTCGGCAATTGCCCGCACCATACAATGCAGTCCCGATTTGTGGACTCAGTGCCTCAATTGATGAGGAAGTAAAAGTGCGGTGCCTGGCTGCGGGAATGAACGTTTACCTTGCAAAACCAATAACCATGGATGCTTTGCGGACACTGCTCGTTTCCATTGAAAAGGCTGTAGTCAAATAATAGCAACTGCTTATTTCTTTGCCCCCGGTAATGCAAAGGCCACATACACCCCACCAGTCGGCGATCCCCGTTTGTCCTTTCCGCCCGAAGCATAAATCACAACATATTGCCGCCCAGCTACTGTATAAGTAACCGGCGTTGCATTGGCAGAAAACGGCAACGTTGCTTCCCACAGTAATTTGCCTGTTGCTTTATCAAATGCCCGGAATTTCTTGTCGAAATTTGTGGCTCCAATGAAAACCAACCCACCAGCAGTCACCACGGGCCCACCATAATTTTCGCTACCTGTGTTCTTGATTCCTTGTGCAGCTAATTCCGGGTATTCGCCCAGCGGAATTTTCCATGCATACTCGCCTGTATTCAAATTGATTGCGTTCAAGGTTCCCCACGGTGGCGCAACCGCCGGATATCCATCCGGATCAAGAAACTTGTGATACCCCGTGAAACGATACTTCGGCCCTGTAGTTTCGGCTTTGTTCAGTGGCTCTTTACTTTCCCCGCTCTGCAGAAATTTAACCAGGTTCTCAAGCCCGGCATCGCGGATTCCAGGGAACGGGGGCATTCGTCCTGCGCCCTGTTGAATCACCTTCGCCAACTGCTCCGTAGTTCTCCCCGCAAGATTCTGAAGCGAAGGAAACTGTGGCCCAGACCCCTGCAATTGATCGCCATGACAAACCGCGCATTGCGCCAGATACAACGCCTTGCCCGCAGATGCTCCGCTAACATTCAGTGCCAGGCTCGATGTCCAAGCCACATCGTTCGCATTCACATACAGCAATCCGCTTTCGGCATCAAATGCAGATCCGCCATATTCCGATCCCCCATCAAAACCGGGAAAGATCACAGTTTCCTGGTCCACGGCAAAGGCCACAAATTGCCCACCATTCTTGAAGGTCCTGAACTTCTCCAGCGCCCACTTGCTCACTTCCGGTGTTCGCTTCGATAACAATTCTTCCGTTAGCAACTGGCGCGCAAACGGCTCTGGCTTGAGTGGAACCATTTGCGTTTTTGCAGCAATCTCTCCAGGCACATCGCTCCCAGGAAATGCCCGCGACTCCATTGGAAACAGCGGCGTTCCACTTGCCCGGTCGAATAAATACAGCCATCCCTGCTTACTGGTTTGCGCCACTGCATCAATCATTTTTCCATTGCGCTTCACCGTAACCAGTGTTGGCGGCGACGGAAAATCACGGTCCCAAATGTCGTGCTTTACCGCTTGAAAATGCCAAATTCGTTTCCCAGTTTCCGCGTTCAATGCAATCAGCGAATTGGCATAAAGATTGTCCCCTATCCGGTCAGCCCCATAAAAATCGCTGGATGCCGAACCAGTAGGCACAAATACAATTCCACGCTTTCGATCCACCACCATACCCGCCCAGTTGTTGGCCGATCCACTATATGTCCACGCATCCTTCGGCCAGCTTTCATAGCCCGCTTCACCAGGATGCGGAATGGTATGAAACGTCCAACGCACCTTGCCAGTTCTAACGTCATAAGCGCGTATGTCCCCAGGTGCCGCCGGCAATGATTCCGGCATTCTTCCGCCCATAATCAGCAGATCTTTATACACCACCCCAGGGGTTGTTGCGATTATCGAAACCCCTTCCACCTCGCGCCCCAGCCCCTCGCGTAAATCAATGCGCCCCTCATTGCCAAACGTCTTAATCACCCGCCCGGTCCGCGCGTCCAACGCATAAACAAAATGGCGCACCGCCGAAAGTATCCGCCGCTGTTTGCCATCGGTCCAATACATCAATCCGCGATTCGGCGCATTGCCTGCGATGCCGGAATCAAACTGCCAGATGCGCTCTCCCGTCGCCGCATTTACCGCTACCGTTTTATGCTTTGGCGTCATGCCGTACAAGACGCCGTCCACTACAATAGGCTGCGTTTGCGAAGCACCAGGGCCATCGGCGGTATCGTAACTCCAGGCCTTCACCAATTTGCCAACGTTCGATTTGTTGATCTGCTTCAACGGCGAATAGCGGGTGCCTTCCGGTCCTCCCCCATACCCAGGCCAATTAACGTCGGCAGCGGAGCAAAGCAGCGAAAATCCAGCGGCAACCAATGTGATCTTTATATTCATACGAACTCTTAAAACCCCTGCCTTCATGCGCGAAAGTATGGCTTGGCGAAGCTTACAAGTTGCGCCAGCATTTCCTTGCCCTTATCATCCAACACAGCCTTATCCTGCAGTCCACCGGCGGCAAGCATCGCAGCCGACGAAGCTTTTCCCGAAGGCGTTCTTACGCTGTGATTGTTAAACACACCACGCAACTCAAGAATGTATTTCAACGACGGAATCCCGTAAACCTGAACTTCAGTAATAAACAGCAATGCCTTCGAAAAAGTATCCATCGCCTCTTTGCGCCTACCTGCCTGCCAGTCGTCCCACGCCGCTGCGTATATATCTGCGAACGAACTGGCCGGCATCGTTCCCGCAGTCCCTCTGTACATTTCATCAATCATCGTCCGCCCATGCCCACCAGTGAACACTTTAAGCTCATCATGCGATTCCTCGCGTATCCGCCCAATGCGCATCAACGGCTCGCCCGCCTCATCCTTGATCAAACGCAGCGTCGGCACTGTCCTCCACATTTTCAGAATCAGATCGACACTCATATTCCCAACCGCCTGCACGAAAAGCGGCAGCTCTGTGGCATCCCCAATTTGCTTGTAATACGACAGCACTGCCTCGTCCCCAGGTTGACCCGGCGGAGGCAAAGCGATCACCGCATCCGCACCAATCTTCGCCGCGTGCTTTGCATAACGAACCGCCGCAGTAGCGTCCTGCCCTTGCACCCCAATTACAATCGCCGGCTTCAACTTCTTCCCTGCCGATACCAGCGCCTCTGCCCCTTCACGCCGTTCCGGTTCGCTCAACGTTGACCATTCACTAGCCAACTGCGGCCACACAAATCCGTGCACACCACCGCGATGAATAAACTCCAGTTGCCGAACCAATGTTTCAACATCAAGTGCGCCAGCATTAGTGAACGGCGTCTGCGCAATCGGAAAAACGCCTAGCAACGGCCGCCCGCTTCCCGCCGCATTTGCCTTCAGGGTCAGCACTCCAGCAGCCGTCATTTGAAGAAACTTTCGCCTCGGTAGTTGAACTCGCGAATGCATCGTGTCCCCCCCTCTATACCAGTTGCGGCGCGTACTTGCGCAATAGGGCATCGTTGAAATCAATGCCAAACCCAGGCCCCGCAGGCGGCATATAATATCCATCCACCAACTTCGGCGTCATCAATTCCATCAATTCATTCCCGGAATCGCCCGTGCCAAAATTCTCCGCAAATGCAGGCGAGCGCGAAGTTAATAGCAGCGTCATTCCATACACACTTCCACCACGATGCGGAATCAATTGCACGCCTGCCGACTCCGCCGCTGCTGCAACTTTCCGCCCATCAGTAAGTCCCCCAGACCAAGTCAAATCAGGCTGCAGAATATGTGCCGCCCGATTCCGAATCAATTCGCGAAAACCATAGATGGTGGCTTCATGCTCTCCACTGGCAATACGTGTGCTTCGAATCTCGCGGCACAATTTCGCGTAGCCATCCATGTCATCCGGTAGCAGCGGCTCTTCTATAAAATAAAGCCGCGCTTCGGCAACCCGCTCTGCCAGTTCTATCGTGTAAGCAACGTCCCAGGCACACAGCGCATCCAGCATCAAATGGACATCCGGCCCCACTCGCTTTCGCGCTTCAAGAATTCTCTTCACGTTCGTGCGCATCCCCGCCTCACCGCTGCGAAAGCTCTCAAAACTGGCAAGCTTGATCGCCCGGAAGCCAAGCTTCAACCCATGCTCCACGTCGTTGCCGGTATAGTAGCCCGCAACCCGTTCTGCAGTTGGGCCACCCAACAGCCGGTAAACAGGCGCTCTCGCTTTTTTCCCGGCCAAATCCCAGAGC
>JBBRJC010000286.1:0-5699 GCA_038220135.1 Bryobacterales bacterium
CGTGAGTGTGCATGATTTTCATGCAACGAGGTTGCACCTATTGGGGATCGATCACAAGCGATTGACCGTGAAATTTCAGGGCCTGGATTTGCGGCTCACTGGAATTTCAGGCGACGTGGTGAAGGACATTCTGGCTTAGGCGACAACAGCTTTCACGACTTCGCCAGATACATCGGTGAGGCGCATCATGCGGCCACTGTACTTGTATGTCAGCTTTTCGTGATTGAGTCCAAGCTGGTGCAGGATGGTTGCGTGAAGGTCGTGAATGGTAACGGTATCGCGCGCGATCTTGTTGCCAAGCTCGTCGGTTTCGCCGTACGTCACGCCACCTTTGGTGCCACCGCCTGCCATCCAAATGGTGAAACAATCCGGGTGATGATCGCGGCCATCGCCATTGCCGGTATCGGGCGTGCGGCCAAATTCCCCGGCCCAGATGATGAGGGTATCTTCGAACATTCCGCGTTGTTTCAAATCCTTGATCAGCGCAGCCACGGCCTGATCGGTGACGAACGCATTTCGCTCATGTTCTTTTTTCAAATTGGTGTGCTGGTCCCACGTTCCGTTCATGCCGAAAAGATTGGGGCAAGTGACTTCGACAAAGCGCACACCCGCCTCAAGCAAACGGCGCGCACGCAAACACTGCAGTCCGTACAAGCGCTTCGGCTTGTCTTCGGAATCGAGCCCGTAGAGCTGCTTGATCGCTTCGCTCTCCTTCGCCAGATCGAGCACGTCTGGAACAAGCGACTGCATGCGGTAGGCCATTTCGTAATTGGCGATGGACGATTCAATTGCGTCGGCACCACCGGTTGCATTGAGGAATTGCCGGTCCTGCTGCAGTAAGGCATCGAGCTTGGCACGTTGCACGCCGGCCGCCTTGTCAGCCGGGGCAATGTTATCGACCGGCACGCCTTCATCGCGAATCATTGTGGCTTGATGCGATGCAGGCAGGAAGCCGTTGGAATAATTTTCAATGCCACCGGGCGGGATAGATGCGTCGCGCAATAACACATAGCCGGGAAGGTTTTTGTTTTCGCTCCCAAGGCCATAGGTGATCCACGAGCCAAGGCTGGGAAAGCCGCCGACGTTGCGGCCCGTGTGGAGAAAGATATTGCCGCGGGCATGCAACGGGAACTCCGATTTCATTGAGCGAATGATGGCCAGGTCGTCAACGCATTGGGCTGTGTGGGGAAATAGTTCGCTTACTGGTGCGCCACATTGGCCGTATTGTTTGAACTGCCACAACGGGCGCAACCATTTGCGATTGGGGCCTGCCACGTAGTTATCGAGCTTTGCAGGTTTGCCGTCAAGTTCGGCCAGCTTGGGCTTCGGATCGAAACTTTCCATGTGCGAAACACCGCCGGGCATGAACAGGAACAGCACACGTTTGGCTTTGGGTTTGAAGTGCGTTTCTGCCGACAGGAGCGCGGATAGCGCGGTATAGCCGAAGCCGTTGGAGGCCATGCGCAATGCCTGGCGACGAGTGAACGCGGATTGACGGCCGGGGCATTGGCTCATTGGAAGTAGAGGAACTCCTTCAAGTTTAAGATAGCGTGTGCCACATTTTTCCACACGTCGAGGCTATCTTTGGTGGCGTTGTTCAGGCTGGCCAGTTCTGCTGCAAGGCCTGTGAAACGGGCTTGTTCTGCTGCTGTGGGTGTGCGGTTCAGGGCGATGCGAAAAAGAGCAGCGAGGCGTGCATCTTGCGGTTGATCCATGACGCGTTTAGACAATGCTTCAGCTTCAGCGATCACGAACGGATCGTTCATCATGGTTAGCGCTTGCAGCGGAACATTGGTTACGTCGCGGCTGCCGCGCGTTGCCATCGGGCTGGGATAATCGAACGTCTCCAAGAACTTTGCGCCTTCCATGCGCGTGATTTTTGTATAGAGCGAGCGGCGGCCATTGCCATCGAGAGGACCGGAAAACAGGCGGCGGTAATCCTTCACTTCTTCACGATGGGGATCGATGCTGGGGCCGTAAAGTTGTTCGTTCAATTTGCCGGAAGCAAGGAGCATGCCATCGCGCAAAGACTCGGCGGAAAGGCGCCGCAACGGATAGTGGCTGAGCAAGGTGTTTTGGGGATCTTGTTCGCGAGCCGCTGGTGTGGCAGCGCCGGATTGTTGAAAGGTTTCTGAGAGCACCAGAGTGTGGATCAATTTTTTGATGGACCAGCCTTGCTCTATAAAGTTCGTGGCCAGGGCATCGAGCAACTCTGGATGCGAGGGGCGATCGCCAAGCACGCCTAAGTTATCTACGGTTGCTACGATGCCACGGCCGAACACTTGATGCCAGATGCGATTCACCATGACCCGCGCAGTGAGCGGGTTTTGCGGGCTAGCGATTTTTTCGGCCAATTCCAAGCGGCCACTGCCTTGGGAATTGAATTGAGAGTCGCCAAGAATGCGCTTCAGCAAGCGGCGCGGAGCCGGCGCACCGAAGCTCTTCGGGTCGCCGGCAACGAAGATTGGTGTGTCACGACCTGGGCCAATATCAGCCATGCCATCGATTACACGCGGCTGTTGCAGAATGGATTCAATCCGGTGATATTCATCAATTAGTGGGGCGAGGCCGGGCGTTTTCTGATTCGTCAAAAGGTTGGTGCGAAGCAACCAGTCGAGCCACAGCGCATCTTCGCCGGTTGAATTGTTTTGGGCCCATCGATCAATGACCGTGCGGATGTGGGCCAAGTAACGGTCGATCAATTCGTCACTTGTGATGGGCGGGCCGGTGCTGAACAATGGCAACATGTGCCCAAGTTCTGCGCGCGGCGGTTCCGCCACATCGTGCAAAACGGCTTTAGTGAAACCGAAGTAGGAACGTGGTTCCTGGACCCACTTCTCCTGATTCGCTTTCAGCATTCCGGGGCGATCGGGGATGCGCGGATTATCGAACCGCGTGACCAATTCCATGAACACGGGAAGGCGGTCCTGCTTCTGGAATGTTTCGAGTTTCAACCATTCGAGCTTGTCGTTTTCGATTAGCTTGTAGTTCTCGCCGATGGCGCAATTGTCGATCACAGTGCGTCGTGCGCCAAGGCGGCCACCCATTACTTGCAGGCTTACGAACTTCTTATTCTTCGGTAGATTTGTAGAGCGAAGGGCGCCGTTAAGCTGTTCGGAATCGAGGTGGGTGAATTGGCCTGATGGATAGATGGCCTTGAGGGCGGCATCGCCATCGCGCGCAATTGCGAAGCTTCCTGCTGGAGTGACCCCGTTGCGCAGGCCCATTCCAGAGGCCTTCCAACCATCGAAGGGTTCATAATTCTTCGCGTTGAATTCTGCACGAGCTGCGGCCTCACGTTGGTAACGCGCGGCGAGCTTCGCTGCGGATTCTACGAAATATTCGGGGAAGCCGGCGGTTTCACAATTGAGATGTGTAAGGGGGTAGGCGGGATCTTCCAAGCGGATGGCGGCAGGCAACGCTCGTAATTTGTTGCCAAGCGATTTGGCTTCGTTCTTCCAAATGGCTGCAATCGTCGCGCGGATATCGACTTTGATGGCCCGCAGTTTTTCGATTGGCTGCGCATTCACAGCCGGAGTATCAATGGAATGGGTCACTTGGCGGCTACTGTTCAAAATGCCATAGAGGCTGTAATAATCTTCGGTTGGGATGGGGTCGATTTTGTGATCGTGACAGCGGGCGCAGGAAACGGTGACACCTTGAAAGGCTTTTGTCAGCGTGTCGATTTGGTTATCAACGACGTCGGTTGCAAGCTCGCGAAATTGGATGCAATCGTCGTGACCGGCTTCGCCTAAACGATAGAAGGCGGTGCCGATGATCGATTCGTTGAGTTGCTCCGCAGCATTGATGCGCGGGCTTTTCAGCAAGTCTCCGGCGACGTGTTCGCGAATCAATTGGTCATAGGGCACATCGGAATTTAGAGCGCGAATCATGTAGTCGCGATAGCGCCATGCACCGGTGATTTCGTAGTTCCATTCGTAGCCGCGCGTTTCACCATAACGCACAAGATCAAGCCAGTAGCGCGCCCAATGCTCGCCAAAGCGGGGCGAAGCCAGTAGCCGATTGACCACTTTTCGATAAGCATCTGGGGACTTATCTGCCACGAATTGATCGGCTTCATCGGCTGTTGCCGGTAGGCCAGTGAGCACGAAACTGAGACGACGGATGAGCGTGCGGCGGTCTGCGGGAGGAGCGGCGGTGAGAGCGGACTTGCGCAATTGGCCGCGGATTGCAGCATCAATGGAGAGCGGCTGCTTTACCACCGGCTGATAGGCCCAGTGCTTCAACAGCTGCGAATAACGATCCTGCGACGTTAGGGATGCAGCAGCGGGCCAAACAGCGCCGCGACGAATCCATTCTTCCATTGCAACGATTTCGGAATCTTTCAACTTGCCGCCCATGGGCATTTTCAGGTCAGCGTGGCGGATCGCTTTTATCAGCAAACTGTCGTCAGGTTTGCCAGGCACTATTGCTGCTCCGCGCTTGCCGCCAGCCAATAGTGCTTCTCGTGAATCGACGCGCAGGCCTGCAAACTGCTTACTGGCGGAATGGCATGCGTAGCAATCGCGAGCAAGAACGGGCCGGATTTTCGTTTCGAAAAAGCCGGAGTCCTGCGCAGGCAATGCAGAGGTTGCAAAAAGAATGAGGATAAAAATACGCACGTGATTTGACATGCCTATCATACTTCGGATTGAGTATCGGTTGAAGTAAAGACAGCTATTCGAAGACTGTTTCTTTCTTCCCGTCCCACATGTGTAGCTTGCCCAGTGCATCGCCGGCAAAAGCTAATTTCCCATCAAAACTGACAGCCACTTTGGTGAGTAACGACGTTGATGGAGCCAGCGCGCCTGCGGGTTTTCCATCGCTGGTGAAGATGCGTAGAGCACGGTCTCGACCTACTGTGAGCAGGCGTCCGTCAGGGGCGAACTGCACCGATAAAACGCCCCCAGGAAGTTTGCCGAACGTGCCTGGCGCAGGCTTGGGCTGATGTGGCGAGCTGGTGGAGACAGGCCAGCCGTCTTTGGTATCCCATAAAATTAGCTGCCCGTCTTCGCTGCCTGTTGCCAGCATCTGGCCATCGCCGCGCCAACTCAAAGAGGTGATGGAATCCTTGTGTTCAGCAAGACTGACGAGGAACCCGCCGGCTGCCGATTCCCACATGTGCACGCCACCGGAGCGATCGCCAGTAACCAGCTTTGTGGAATCGGGACTGAACTCAAGAGCGGTGATCCAATCGGTATGCCTGGTGATTTCGTAGGCCGGTTTGGTTTGGCCTGCTTCAAACACTTTCACCACTTTGCCGGGGCCGCCCAGGGCGATTAACTTGCCATCAGCACTGACATCAGCAGCCAGAACCACGTCGCGTTCGTTGCCGTATTCGCCGATGCGCTTGGCGGTGCGTACGTCGAACAGAACCACCTTGCCGAGTTGCACACCGCGTCCACCAGCGGCAAGCAGAGTATCTCCATTGCGGCTGAAGCGGAGCACGTAGGGGATGCCTTCAAAGGCAACGGTGCCCAACTTTTCGTGTGTGTTGGAATTGTAGAGTGTGATGCGATCGTGTCCGGCAACGGCGAGCAGTGGGGCCCATGGGCTGGCTGCAATTGCGGTCACTGGATGTGCGCGGGCGGGGGGCGCGGCTTGCGGCCAGCCTTCGGGCATCGCCGGCGGGCCGGTGGGCTTATTCAAAGCACTGGCTGTGAAATCCAGATTGCGGCGGTCTGGTGCTTTCGATTGCC
>JBBRJC010000287.1:0-5685 GCA_038220135.1 Bryobacterales bacterium
GCTTTATGTTTGTGGCCGCAGGCGTGGGTGCTTATTGGGTGGCCATCTTCCATTTGATGACGCATGCTTTCTTCAAGGCTCTCTTGTTTCTGGGTGCTGGTTCGGTGATTCACGGCATGAACGGTGAACAGGATATGCGCCATATGGGTGGACTGCGTAAGGAGATGCCGCTTACGTTTTGGACAATGTTTATAGGCTCTCTAGCGATTGCTGGTGTACCGGGGCTGGCCGGCTTCTTTTCAAAAGATGAAATTCTGCTGTCGGTGTTTGGCGCAAGCAAAGCGGTTTATGGCATTGGCATTATCACCGCCTGCCTGACTGCATTTTACATGTGGCGAATGATGATGCTTACGTTCTACGGTGACAAACGCAATGAGCACCATGCGCATGAATCATCCCTGGTGATGACAGCGCCTCTGGGCTTGCTGGCTATCGGCAGTATTGTTGCTGGCTGGTTTGGCGGTTCATTGGAACATTGGTTGGAGCCTGTTCTGCATTCCCCTGCAATTGTGCATGAAAGCGAAATGAAGTGGGTGCTGATGGGCGTGTCGTTAGCCGCTGCGGCGATCGGCATTCTGTTCGCTCGGCAATGCTACATCATCAATCCTGAACTGCCTGTGCGACTGCGCCGATCCTTCGGCCCACTCACGACGCTTGCCGAAAATAACTGGTATTTCGATAAGGTCTATCATGCAATCTTCGTGCTTGGTTTTGCGCAAGTTGGCGGTACAATTCTGGGCAGTTTCGATCGCCACGTTGTTGATGGCGCAGTGAACGTTGCTGGCTTACTCACTCGCACCACTTCGCGCATTTCCATCTGGTGGGACACCTGGATTGTGGATGGCCTTGTGCGTCTAACCGCGCTGATCACTGAAGGGGCTTCGTTCCCCGTGCGGATGCTGCAAACCGGTTTAGTGCAATCCTACGCGCTGATCATGGTTGCCGCGCTTGCTGCTGCTTTGGGCTTCTACTGGGTAAGGTAAAAAATGAGCGAACACCTACTCACCCTGATTCTATTCACTCCGCTTATCGGCATGGCTGCTGTGCTGGCGGTTCCAGGCTCTAACAAAACGCTGCTTCGTTGGGTTGCTAATCTTGCCGCACTTGCAAGCTTTCTGGTTTCACTGCCGCTGATTACGACGTTTCAATCGAAGGCTACGGGCTTTCAACTGGTGGAGCGTGCGGATTGGATTCCAACGCTAGGCGCGCAGTACATCATCGGAATCGACGGCATTAGCTACCTGCTGGTGATGCTCACCACGCTGCTCACATTGCTTGCTGTGCTTAGTTCCTGGACTGCAGTTGAAGATCGTCTGAAAGCCTTCTATGCCATGCTGCTGCTGCTGGAAACGGGTATCCTGGGCGTCTTTCTATCTTTAGACTTTTTCCTGTTCTATGTGTTCTGGGAAGTTGTTCTGGTGCCCATGTATTTCCTGATCGGAATCTGGGGTGGAGAGCGCCGTTTGTACGCGGCTATCAAGTTCTTCCTGTACACAATGGTTGGCTCAGTGCTGATGCTGATCGGCATTCTCATTCTGTATTTCCAGCACGCCAATCAATTCGGGGTACACACGTTTGAGATCGCCTCGCTGATGCGGGTGCACATGCCGATTGAATTGGAACGTACGGTTTTCTGGCTGCTACTGCTGGGCTTCGCTGTGAAAGTGCCCATGTTCCCGTTACACACATGGTTGCCCGATGCCCATACGGAAGCGCCCACGGCTGGTTCCGTTATGTTGGCAGGCGCCCTGCTGAAAATGGGTACCTACGGCTTTCTGCGCTTCTCTTTGCCGCTGCTGCCGCAAGCTTCTATCGATTTGAAAATCGTCCAACTTCTTGCTGTGCTTTCCATCATCGCGATTCTTTATGGTGCGCTGGTGAGCCTTATGCAGAAGGATTGGAAGAGGCTTGTTGCCTATTCTTCGGTTAGCCACATGGGCTTTGTCACGCTCGGAATTTTCTCGCTCAATACTCGTGGACTCACTGGCGCGGTATTGCAACAGGTTAACCACGGCATTTCCACCGGCCTGCTTTTTCTGCTTGTTGGTTTCATTTACGAACGCCGCCACACGCGCGAAATTGCAGCATTTTCGGGCCTTGCACATCGTATGCCCAACTACGCGGGTGTGTTCGCTATTGCGGTATTTAGTTCCGCCGGTCTGCCTTTGATGAATGGATTTATCGGCGAATTCACTATTCTACAGGGTGCCTTTGAAGCCAATCGTGCTTGGGCTGTCTTTGCTGTTTTCGGTATTGTTCTGGGTGCTGCCTATCTTCTGTGGCTCTATCAACGCACTATGCTCGGCGAAATTACGGACGAAAGAAATCAGCATTTACACGATCTCAATCTGCGCGAATGGGCCCTTGTATTGCCTCTCATCGTCTGCATCTTTTGGATCGGCGTGTACCCTAAGCCGCTATTTGAAATTGTTGAAAAACCGGTAGCCGAAATCGTGCAGCGTCTCCACCCCACACAAACGGAGGCAAAATGACCGGCTACACCGCACGCGACCATTTCGTACTATTACCTGCCATTTTGCTCTGCCTGTTTGGTTGTGCTGCACTGCTGCTGGAGTTTCTTCTGCCGCGTGACAAACAGGGGCGCCGTGTTTTGGTTGGTATTTCCATGGCGGGTTTGGCTTTCGCCGGCTGGCAGTTGTGGGAGCAAAACAGCTTCCTTACTTCGCATCAACTTCCCGCACTTTATGCCTTCAATGATGCTTTGGTGCTTGATGGTTTTGCAATCTTCTTCAACGCCATTGTAATCGCTTCTGCGGCGCTTGTTATGCTGATCAGCTATCGCTATCTGGAAGACGAAAGCGAACACCAGGGCGAATATTATGCGCTTATGCTTTTCGCTTGTTGCGGGGCTTTTTTCCTCTCCGCCGGGCTGGACATGGTGACAATTTTCGTCGGTCTGGAAACCATGGCTGTCAGCTTTTATGTGCTTGTCGGCTTCCTGCGTAATGACCGGCGGTCTAATGAAGCGGCCATGAAGTATCTTCTGCTGGGCAGCTTCTCGACAGGCTTTTTGATCTACGGCTTTTCTATTCTTTACGGCATTACTGGAAGCACCAATCTGGCGGTAATTAGCACTGTGCTGCAAAGCCGAAGCGCGAACGATCCGCTGCTTTATCTTGCACTGGCTACAACACTGACTGGTTTGCTTTTCAAGATTGGTGCGGCCCCGTTTCACATGTGGGTTCCAGACACATACGAAGGTGCGCCCACAACGGTTACTGCCTTCCTTGCCGTTGCTTCTAAAACAGCAAGTTTTGCAATGCTGCTGCGCGTGCTTCTAGTCGCTTTCGGCAATTCACGAGAACTGTGGGAACCGCTGCTCGCCGGTGCCGCTATTTTGAGCCTCACTATTGGCAACCTTGCTGCTATCAGTCAATCCAATTTGAAGCGGCTGCTTGCTTACAGCTCCATTGCTCATGCCGGCTACCTCTTGCTGGGCATCGTCGCAGGCAATGAAACCGGCCTCGTCGGCATCAGCATATACCTGCTTACTTACGCGTTCATGACCATCGGTGCGTTCCTGGTTGTCATTGCCATGCGCCGAAAAGGCCTTGCCTGTGAAACGCTTGATGATCTCTCCGCGATGGGCCGTACTCATCCATTGTTCGCTATCTTGATGCTGATCTTCCTGCTCTCTCTGGCAGGTATTCCGCCCACTGCGGGCTTCATCGGCAAGTATTATATTTTCCTTGCGCTGGTTGAATCCGGCAGATATGGCTTGGCAATTGTGGGTGCGCTTTACGTTGCCGTTTCACTTTATTACTACTTCCGCTAGGTGCGCAGCATGTTTTTTGCGGACTCAGAAACACCGCAAGCGCTCTCCACCTCAGTGGGTGTGCGCATCGCGCTGGTGCTAACTGCTGCTGCCACTATCGTCATCGGCATTCTGCCTGAACCGTTCCTGCGCATGGCCGCAAGCTCACTAGGAAGATAACCATGCAAGAACTTTTCTCACATCCGCTCTTCATGCCTCTGGTTGTTACGGCTCTGGTTATTGGAGTATTCCCGTTGGTCGCCGGTTACATCGTGCTGGTGGAACGCAAAGTATTGGCCGACATGCAGGTTCGTCTCGGCCCTATGCGCGTTGGTCCATACGGGTTGTTGCAGCCGCTTGCCGATGCGTTGAAGCTTCTGCTCAAAGAAGATATTGTTCCCACTAACGCCGACAAATTCATCTTCTGGATTGCCCCTGTCATTTCCTGCTTCTGTGCACTAACCGGCTTTGTGGTGATCCCTTTCAATAGCTGGATTCATATAGCTGATGTGAATGTCGGTATCCTCGTGATCGCTGCCACTTCGTCTGTCGGTATCCTTGGAATCATACTCGGCGGGTGGTCCTCAAACAGCCACTATGCGCTGTTGGGCGCGCTTCGAAGCGCGGCGCAATTAGTCAGCTACGAAGTCGCTCTATCACTCTCGCTGGTCTGCGGAATCATGGCCGCCGGGACCCTGCAAATGCCCGCGATTGTGGAAGCGCAAATGACGCGGCATATCTGGTTCGCCTTCGATAACTTCGGGCTCATGTGGGTTGCGTTCATGATTTACCTTATTGCTGCCACTGCAGAAATCAACCGTACTCCGTTTGATTTGCCCGAGGCGGAATCGGAATTAGTGGCTGGCTTCCATACCGAATACAGTGGCTTTCGCTGGGCCCTGTTTATGCTTGCCGAATATGGCAATATTTTTGTAGTCGCCTCTGTTGGAGTAGTGCTCTTTCTCGGTGGTTGGCTGCGTCCGTTCCCCAATGTCGGCTGGCTTGAAATCCCGATGAACTATGGCGTGCCAGTGCTTATCTTCGGTGGATCAGCCGCAGGTTGCGTTTATATTACCCCGCGTTTGATAGATCTGTCACAACGAATTGTTCTGATGGTTGTCACTGCCGGTCTTGCTTTTGTCGCTTTGCTCTTTGCCATCCCCGTGCTCAATCAAGCCATGGCTGGTGTGTTCTGGTTTCTTCTGAAAGTATCATTCTGGATTTATCTCATGGTCTGGTTTCGTGGCACGTTTCCGCGCTTTCGTTATGACCAGTTGATGAACGTAGGTTGGAAAGTACTAATACCAACCGCTATGATATCTGTGTTACTCAATGCTATCGTTGGTATGGCCAAGGGTTAATCGCCGTGCAGTAACTCCTTGCGCTCCAGAAATGGATTAGTTGTGAATCAGAAAGTTCTTGCTTGTTTCATTCCGCTGTTGATTTGTGTTCCGTTAGTTGCACAAAACACCGCCAAACGCGTTCGCGTTGGTTTTAATGTCTCCGCCCCCTGGGCCTATTGGACGCCAGAAGGGACCCCCACAGGCTTCTATGTTGAGCTGATGAAGGAAGCTGTGCGCCGGGAAGGCCTTGAATTTGTTCCTGCGTTGAGCAAAGTTAAGTACAGCACTGCATTGGATAACAAGTCAGTCGATATTTGGGCTGCCGCTGTAAGCACCGCCGATCGCCGTAGTGGGCATTTTTTTACCAAACCATATTGGAATCAAGATCACTATGTAACGTTTCTGGATCATTCTGAAATTCGAGGTCTCGCCGATCTCAGCGGGAAGAGCATTGCGCGTGCGTCGTCACCCCCGTTTAGCGTTGATCTTTCTACCGTCATGCCAGGTGCTACCTTTCAGTACTTGGAAAATCTCCAGGACCGCTTCGCCGCGCTCTGCTCCGGCCAG
>JBBRJC010000288.1:0-5681 GCA_038220135.1 Bryobacterales bacterium
CGTCATAAACGTCGCTCCACAATTCATTTGATGCAACGGCAGATAGTTCATCGCGAGGAACTTCGCTATCGAGATTCATTGGCCTCATGTGGCCAACGTGAATAATACGCGTGTTTGGAGTAAGGAAGCAGCGACGTCTTCAATCGGCTTCACGATTGCCGAAAGGCCTCCGCGTTGTGCTGGCGCGCCGGTCAACGCATCAAGGCGAGCGAGCGTGAGTGATGGTGGTTGTTTTCGCCAGCATCTTGCAGAATGTACAGCGAACTCAGTTGTGGTGACGAGAATGTGCGGCGGCTTGCGGCCCATCTTCGCGCGTTCGCTCATCGGAGTGTGGCCAGTGCGTAGCGCGTGCGGAGATTGAGACAGTGGCAGGGCGAGGTTTTTCTGGACATTGTTACTCAGCGCTCGTGCGGGCTTGACGCACTAGCGCACTAACTGCAAATAGAATGCCGCTAACGTTTTGCCGGATCCGTTTGGCGCTGAAATCAATGTGTTGTGCCCGGCCGCAATTACAGGCCACCACCCAGGTGCGTTTGGTTCCATTCGGCGACAAGCGGATCGAACGCCGCGAGGGGCATTACGGCAATTTGCCTAACCAGGCTTCGTAGGCTTCCTGTATTGTTTTGCCGCGGTAGATGCGGTCTGCAGTTGCCTTGTCTTTGAATTCGAATTTCAGTTCCACAGGGCCATTGACGGCCCAGGGCTTGTAATCGATGAGGCGCTTGGCGGCGCGCTTGGCAGCTTGTTCGATAAGCCCGCGTGCTTGTGAATGCGACAGGCTCAAGGAAGATGCTTTGCCGATTCCCTGTTTGACGGCGACGGTTTCGGCATTGGGTTGCAGTTCGCGAATTTCGTCGCACGCGGCCTGGTCGCCGGAGAGCATGATCACTGGCATGTGATAGAAGCCAGCGATGGCCGCCACTTGGCCGATTTCTCCGACCGAGCGGCCGTTGAGCGAGATGCGTTCCACGTTGAAGCTTTGCGAATGAGCGAGGACTCCGTTTTTGGCCCCAGCCATGGCGTGTTGGCCGATGAAGAGGATGCCGTCGTATTGGCGGTCAGTGAAGTAATAGTTGGCGGGCGTGGGGCGACCCTGGATGAGTTCGGCGACGGGATTGAGTTCGTTGATGTTGAGGCTGCGGCTGCCGTCGTGTCCGTCCCAGACGACAATTTTTCCAGCCCCGGCGGAGATTAGGCCATCAATGGCGGCGTTGATTTCTCCTACCAGCAGGTTCTTGCTTTCGTCGAACCGGCGCTGGCCGGGAAGGAGCTGTTCGTCAGCATTGTTCACGCCGCCTACGCCTTCCATATCGGTGACGATGAGGAATTTTGGTTTTTGGGCGAGGCAGGTGGCGGCCAGGGCGAGGGTGATTAGGGAGAGGCAGATGGGGCGGGACATCATACTGTCATCATACTGCGGGTGAGGCTGAACGCAGTAGATGGTGGCCTTGCAGATAGCAGTAGAAGTTTGAGGAACTGGGGTATATTCGATATTAATGAATTTTGGGGCGACACCTGAGAAGCGCGAAATAATTATTCACGGGCGAATTAGAGAGTTCCAAGCCCAGATGAAAAATTTCATATGTCCGATACAGATACAGGAGCGAGAAATTGGAAAGTAGCGGGAATATTCGAATCGAGTTGGATGATCTGGTTCGTGCCTTGACGAAGAGCGTAGAACACCTCAAAGAGAAGGGTCGCGAATTTGTAGAAATTGATGAAGATTATTACTGGGCGATTACCGACGAACAACTTTACAATCCTAATCAGCAATTTTCAGAATTTATGTTAGGTCAGCTGCTGGACCCCTGTCCGCTTTTGACCTAAGTAAACGCATGTCAAATTGTAGGCGATTGAAAACAACAAAGGAGAATTCAAATGAAGATCAAAACAACCATTCAAGCTGGTCGTGCTGGCTACAGCGTCCAATCATAAGATGGTGGGGTGTCGAGGCTCTTCGGCCGTGACACCCCGACCTGTTAAAACTTCACCTTCACACCTAACTGAAACTGCCTCGGCGTATTGCGCTGGTTGGTTACCTGGCCAAAACTCTGCGACGTCACGGTGCCATTCGGGCTGCCAAACTGCGGTGTATTGGTCAGGTTGAAGCATTCCGCGCGGAACTGCGTGGTGATCTCCCGCTCCTTTACTTTGACGGCGAATGTCTTCACCAATACTGCATCCAGATTTCGCGTGAAATCGTTGCGGACATCGGGGCTGCGTGGGCCTAATGTTTGAATGGTGAATGCCGGTGTAGGAGTGAAAGCCGTCGTATCAAACCAGCGGGCCAAAGTGGGGCTGTCGATCTTTCCAGTGCGTCCCAAACTGTTGCCACCGATGCCAACTGGTTGGCCGCTTTGCACGCGCATAATGCCGTCAAAATCCCAACCACCGAGGATTGTATTTGCCAGGCCCTTTATCGAAGACCCATACTTACGTCCTTTGCCGTATGGCAATTGATAAACCCAGCTACCGACAACCTGGTGCGGTGTGTCGAAGCTGGAAATCACTTTGTTCAAGCGGCGATTATAGACATCGATCATTCCGCCAATATCGTCAATCGCTTTCGACCATGTGTAGGACGCCAGGAACGTAAGCGAAGTTGCCAGGCGTTTTTCAGCCTGGACACTGCCCGCATGATAGGTGGAATTGCCGGCGGGAATCAGCACTTGTGAAACGCCGCCATCGCCGGAATACTGCGGAAAAGGCAGCAGGGATTGGCGGAGCGAAATGGTTGCGCCGGAAAGCGCACCGGCCGCGATCAGGCCCTGGAATGGATTCTTTACCTGGTTGTTGAGCTGATTGCCCAGTGACAAAAGCGAGGTGGGCAGGGAGTTGATATTCCAGCCGCCGCTGAGCAAGTGAGTACCCTTGTTGCCGGAATAGTTCACCTGAAGAAGGACACTACCTGGGAGTTCAATCTGGTAGCCGAGGCTGAACAGTTGGCCGTAGCCGGTCTTATAATCCTGCACCGGAGCGGCAATGTTAGCACCAACGTTGGCCAATGGATCACGATCGTTGAGAGATGGCAGAACACCTTGCGGAAATGGATTGCTGAGACGATTGGCATTGGTTAAACCACCGTCAATGGTGCCGACGAAAGGTGTATCGCGGAATGCTTCAATGGCACCGTTGCCGTTACCTACGTGATTGCGAGGAGCGAAGAAGACGCCGTAGCCACCGCGAATTACGCTCTTGCCGGTTAGCTTGTAAGCGAAGCCGAAGCGCGGAGCGAAGTCAGACGGAGTGGTTTGTTGCTGATAGGTCGAATTTTCACCACCTACCCAGCGCAGCAGCCCTTTCAGATTTGGCAAGCCGGCTTTTGATGCTAGAGGGTTAGCGGCAGTTGGATCGAAGTAGGCGAGCCGGTTATATTTTTCGCCGCTGCCTTGTGCTATATCGAGGCGCAAGCCAAGGTTCAAAGTGAGGCGGCTGTTGACGCGCCAATCATCCTGCAGAAAGAAGGCGTAGTAGCGGCCGCGTGTGGAGAACGGATTGATTTGACGGATGCCGCCGCCGTTGGGCATGCCCAACAGGAAGTCTGCAAAACCAAAGCCACCGTTGCGCGTGGCCTGCACCGGGTTCGGTCCTTGCGTGAAGGTGCGGCCGAAATTGAAGGTGCCTGACGGCTGGGTGTTTTGCCCTTCATTGAAGTTGAGCAAACGCCAGTCAATACCCGCTTTCAAGTTGTGCGCCCCGCGGGATATTCCAACGCTGGCACGCGTGGCCCAGGCATTGCGCGGTTGATACTGTACGAACGAATCAGCAGCGTTAGAAATTGCTCCAATGTCGGCAATGCTGCCTTGTGGAAACTGGTCTGTGGTGACGGCGTTGAAGCTGGCAGGGAAGCCGAGCTGAGAAAAATTGAAGCCCTTCGACAGGCCGAACTGTGCCGCAAGGGCGCGGCTGAATGAGAATTGCGCAGAGGCGACGACGGTTGGCGAAATCACCCGCGTCACATCCAATACACCCTGATGATAAGTATCGGTGGTGCTACGTCCACCACCGATTGGCAAGGGCAACGGACCAGGAACCTGGCGGAGGTCTTTTTGTTGCGAATAGCGCCCAAACATGCGTGTGCTCTCCCCAAAATTCTGGTCGATGCGCAAATCGGCCTTGTCGGTGTCAATGGCGGAACTGGCACTCAAAATGTAGTTGTTGTTGTTCGTAATGGGGTCGCCCAATTGGCTTGGCGATGGGTAGAAGCTGGCGATCTTTTTCGCTACCGGATCAATTTGGCCAGCGGGAACAATGTTACCTGCAAAGGGAGTTCGTTGGCGGGTGCCGCTGGGGAGCGTGGTTAACGTGGCGGGGTCGTAAATGATGATCGGTGTGCGATCACTGGCTACGAGGGTTGAGAAGTTGCCGGTCTTTTGCGATTCCGTTGGAACGGTGCTGGTGAAGGTGACAGGGAAGCCCTGGCGTAATCCTTCGTAATCGACAAAGAAAAAAGTGCGGTTCTTGATGATCGGGCCACCAGCGTTGGCACCAAACTGATGACGCTTGAAGGAAGGATTGGGCAGACCGGCGCGATTGTTGAACCAGTTATTGGCTTCCACCGCGCTATGGCGTTCAAAGTCGTACAGCAGTCCGTGGAAGCCGTTGGTGCCCGACTTTGTGATGACGTTGACAATGCCACCGGTGGTGCGGCCGAATTCGGCGTCGTAGCTGTTGGATTGCACTTTGAATTCCTGCACGGAATCAACAGGTGGGTTGATGATGCCGCGATTGACGTCGGCTGTTGTGTTTGCCGCGCCATCGAGTAAAAGTTCCTGCGAGCCGGAACGTCCGCCGCCGACGTTGAAATCGGACTTAAAGAAATTACGGCCCAGTTCCTGACCGCCTCCATTTCCAAAGTTGGGACCGAAGGTGACGCCAGCGGTAAGGCCAACCAGGGCAAGGGGGTCGCGCACGTTGAGGGGAAGATTTTCAATCGCTCGAGTATTGACCACGGTGCCTAGGGTGGCGGTGTTGGTTTGCAGCAATTCGGCTGATGCAAAGACCTCCACTTTTTCCGAAGCATTGCCAATCTGTAGCTTAATTGGTAGCTCCAATTGGTCGTTCACCTGGAGGGTTACCGGGCCTTGCTCAAAGCTTTTGAAGCCGGTGATTGTGGCAGCAATCTTGTACTGGGCCGGCGGAAGGGCGAGCAGGCGGTAGATGCCTTGGGCGTTCGATTCGGAGGAGAAGGCGAGGCCAGTTGCAATGTTGGTGGCCACAACTTTGGTGCCGGGAACAACGGCACCGGTGGAATCTTCCACGACCCCGCTAATTTGTCCCTGATAGGATTGCGCCGCAAGTGTGCTGATAAGCAAGAGGGCTGTGAAACATAAAATAACAAAAGAGTGAATGCGAGTCATGACGGGATTCCTCAACCTGAAAACATAGATCTGCCACGGAGAGCTGATTATTGCAGTATATATCTGTAGAACGCGCGATGTTAACGAAGTAGGCTCTCAGCGGCCTTTCCAACAGGCAACACGCTTTTCCAAAAACGCTCCAATCCCTTCTTGCGCATCCTCTGCCAATGCGTTCATCGACATGACCTCTTTCGCATAGGCATAGGCTTTGGGCTGGTCCAAATCGATTTGCGCGTAGAACGCCTGTTTGCCTAAACCCAAAGTGAAATTGCTGGCCGATGCAATATTCAAAGCCAATTCGCGAGTTTTGGTACTTAGTTC
>JBBRJC010000289.1:0-5677 GCA_038220135.1 Bryobacterales bacterium
AACTTCGCGGCTGACGTGGCCGTTTGCTCGCACCTGCGCATAATCGCGCACACGGCGCAGCAGACGGTTGGCAATGCGCGGTGTCCCACGGGCGCGGCGTGCCACTTCTTCGGTTCCATCTTCGTCAATTTCAACACCCAACAGCCGGGCGGAGCGGGCCACGATTTTCGACAAATCGCTGAGCTCATAATGGTTCAGCCGCAGCACCAAACCAAAGCGCCCACGCAGCGGCGCGCTTACCAGGCCTTGCCTGGTTGTTGCCCCAATAGCCGTAAACCGCGCCACTGGCAGCGAATGCGTTCTTGCCCCAGGGCCTGTGCCCACCAAAATATCCACGCGAAAATCTTCCAGCGCCGAATAGAGAATTTCTTCCACGTCGGGCAGCAGGCGATGAATTTCATCAATGAAGAACACTTGCTTTTCGCGGATGTTTGTAAGCACTCCGGTTAGATCCAGTTTCTTCTGCAGCACCGGGCCAGAAGTGGTATCGAAAGCCACTTCCATTTCCTGCGCAATAATATTGGCGAGCGTTGTCTTGCCCAAGCCCGGCGGCCCGTAGAGCAAAACGTGATCCAGCGCCTCGCCGCGATGGCGGGCGGCTTCAATGGCAATTGCCAGATTCTCTTTCAGCTTCGGCTGTCCGGTGAAATCGGCCAGTTTTGACGGGCGCAAGGCTGCTTCAAACTGGCGTTCCCCATCCAGCGAATCTGCCGAAATAACTTGTCGGTCCTTCATCGTATATTCTTATCGAACCAGTTGCAGAGCGCGGCGGAACAACGTTTCAAAGTCCGCATCGCCAAGCTCGCCTTTCGCCTTCTTGATGGCTGCTTCGGCAGTTGGGCGTTGGCTGCCCAAATTAACCAAAGCTGACAGCACATCCTGTTCAATCACATTCAGCGGCACGGCGGCCGATGAACTGCCACCTGCGGTTCCAGCAGGCAAACCCGCGGCCATGGCATCGAGTTTGTCCTTCAATTCCACAATCATGCGTTCGGCGGTTTTCTTGCCGATTCCCGGAATGCGCGTCAACATACCAACATCGCCTGAGCGCAGCGCCTGTATCAAATCCGCCGGAGCGATGCCGCTAAGCACGCCCAATGCTACTTTCGCGCCGATGCCGCTGACGATGATCAGCTTTTCAAACAGCGTCTTTTCCTCCTGGGTGAAAAACCCATAGAGCAAAAAAGCATCTTCACGCACATGGGTGTGAATCCGTAGCATCACTTCCGCCCCCACATCGGGGAGCCGTGAAAAGGTAGACACGGGAATTGCTACGTCGTAGCCAACGCCTGCCGCCTCCACAATCACTGTGTTCGGATGCTTCTCGATCAGTATTCCACGCAGGTGCCCAATCATCGGTACCTTACATTATTGCAGTGAGGCAGTTAGAATAAAAAGTTCCATCATGGCCAGACGCCTTTTTTATGTCGATGAAGTCCGCAAAGACCATGCGGAACTCACCGGTGACGATGCCCGCCATCTCACCAAAGTGTTACGGGTCGAAGTTGGCCAGATTTATGAAATCTCTGACGGCCAGCAATTGTATCTGGCCGAAGTGGAGGCTGCGCACAAATCGCTGGTTTCTTTTCGAGTCACCGCACGGCTACCTGCACCTGCTGCGCGGATTGAAACTACGCTTTATGCCAGCTTGTTCAAGTTCGACCACTTTGAATGGATGCTGGAAAAGGCGACCGAGCTTGGCGTGGCGCATATTCAACCTGTGATTGCCGAGCGAAGTGAACGGGGGCTGGATCAGGCGGCTCACAAACGGATGGAGCGCTGGGCGCGAATCCTGATGGAATCGGGGCAACAATCCCGGCGTATGCAGCGCCCTACGATTGCTGAAGCGGTGAAACTGACCAACGCGATCAACAACGCCGAAGGGCTGCGGCTGGTGCTAGAAGAGCAACCGGGGTGCCCTTCGCTGCTTGCGGCGCTGAAGCCGGGTACGGAAAATCTCTCGCTGCTTTTAGGTCCCGAAGGCGGCTGGTCTGATCGTGACCGGTCTGCAATTACTGCCGCAGGATGGCAACCTTGTTCGCTTGGCCCGAATATTTTGCGGGCTGAAACGGCTGCCACGGCGGCGCTCGCGATTGTCAGCGTGTGGAGTCTTACCGCCGATACGTTATAATCTCCATCGGGGCATGGGTGTATGCTTTTTGGTGTCTCTTCCCCATCGCAATTATGAATATTTCCGTCAAAGGCGAGTACGCGCTGCAGGCAGTTTTCGATCTTGCTGTTCACACTGGCGAGGGTCCGGTGAAAATTGCCGATATTGCGCGCCGCCAACAAATCCCGCAAAAATTTTTGGAATTGATTCTGGCCGGCCTGAAGCAGGGCGGTTTTGTGGAATCTCGCCGGGGGGCTGAGGGTGGTTATCTGCTGGCCCGGGCGGCGCAGTCGATTTCTGTTGGTGAAGTTTTGCGCCAAGTTGAAGGGGCCAAACTCACCGGGGCTAAAGGGCGGCGGAAGCCTGAGGCGCCCTTCACTGATATGTGGAATGCGGTGGACAAAGTAATTTCCAGCGTCATTGACGAGACATCTTTTGCCGACCTTGCGCGTGTTTGGAAAGACCGGCAGGGCAAGTATGTACCCAATTGGGAAATTTAACTAAGGATTGGAGGATTGCATGATTTTTGAAGATAATTCACTGAGCATCGGGCGCACACCGCTTGTGAAACTGAAGCGCGTAACTGCGGGAGCCGGGGCCACTGTGCTGGCTAAGATCGAAGGCCGCAATCCAGCTTATTCGGTAAAGTGCCGCATTGGTGCCTCCATGATTTGGGATGCGGAGAAGCGCGGAGTTTTGAAAGCAGGCATTGAGTTGGTTGAGCCGACCAGCGGAAACACCGGGATTGCACTGGCTTTTGTGGCGGCGGCGCGTGGCTATAAGCTGACGTTAACTATGCCGGAAACGATGTCTTTGGAACGGCGCAAGGTGCTGAAGGCGTTTGGTGCCAATCTGGTTTTGACGGAAGGCGCTGCTGGGATGAAGGGCGCGATTTCAAAGGCTGAACAACTGGCAGCAAGTGATCCGGCCCATTATTTGTTGCTGCAGCAGTTTAAGAATCCAGCCAATCCTGAGATTCATTTCAAGACCACTGGGCCGGAGATTTGGGACGACTCGAACGGCGGTATGGATGTGTTGGTTAGCGGCATTGGCACTGGTGGAACAATTACTGGCATTTCGCGCTATTTCAAGCTGGAAAAGCACAAGCCGATCATATCGGTGGGCGTGGAGCCGGCGACGAGCCCGGTGCTGACACAGACATTGAAAGGTGAGCCGCTGAAGCCAGGACCGCATAAGATTCAGGGGATCGGCGCCGGTTTTATTCCCGATACGCTGGACATGAAGATGGTGGACCGGATTGAGCTGGTGACGAACGAAGAGTCGATTGAGATGGCTCGGCGGTTGGCGCGGGAGGAAGGAATACTGTGCGGGATTTCGTGCGGCGCGGCGGCAGCGGCGGCGGTTCGGCTCGCGAATACACCGGAAATGGCTGGCAAAACAATTGTGGTGATACTGCCTGATTCCGGGGAGCGCTACTTGAGCTCTGTGCTGTTTGAAGGGATGTTCGACTAAATCGAATTCCGGAGAATGTGTGGTTGCTTAGATCGGGGACGGGGGGCGTTAATTAACATTAGTAAATTAACGCACCCGTCTACGATCTTTTTTCTGGGTTGAATGGGATGCGTGAATTAGCGATCTTTCGTGAAAAATGACTGGGACTTTTGCAAATGGAAAATGTAGGGGAAGTGGGCGCAATCGGGTGTTCAGGGGTGAGCGCGCCCACTTGTCGTAACGGGGATTATTTGAATAGCGCTGCTACACAGCCTAAGGTTACGGCCCCCTCAAAAAAATAATACACAAGTTTTCAACAACTTCAGAGCATGGCGAATAAAGGGCGAAGAATTCTCTTGACTCGACTCGGCGATTCACCTTAAGATGGGGCGAATAGAAAGCGAAAGGAACACTTCCATGGCCCCAGTTAAGGCGTCCGTTAATTTCCGCGTTGGTCCCGCAGGTTGGTTGCACCCTCATTGGAGCGGCGTGATTTATCCGAAAACTGCGCCGAAGGGTTTTCACCCGCTGTCGTTTCTGGCACAGCGATTCGACACGGTCGAAATTAACACGAACGCGCATCAGCCGTTGCGGCCAGAGATGGCTCACTTTTGGCTGGATAAGATTTCGCATAATCCAAACTTTCAGTTCACCGCGCGGATGGACCGTCAGTTTACACACGACCGGTTGGTGGAGCCGCAGGCGGTTACGGCATTTCGCGAAGGCTTGCGTCCGCTGCATCGTGCCGGACGGCTGGGTTGTTTGATGATGCAATTTCCGTGGTCATTCCGGTATACGGCCGAAAATCGGGAATTTGTGATTCAATTACGCCGGGCATTTTCTGAGTTTCCGTTGGTTGCTGAATTCCGTCATGCAAGCTGGATGATGGATGAGGCGCTTGGTACTTTGATTGATTATCGCGTGGGTTTCGTGAATGTGGATCAGTCTGAGGGTGTGAAGGCAATGCCTCCAACTTCATTCTTAACCACTGGCATTGGCTATGTGCGGTTGAATGGCCGTGAGCACCGCAATTGGTTCAACGATTTTGGAGCCCAGGCTGGCGAGCAGACTCCGGTGGATTATTTATATACACCGGCGGAGCTTGGCGAATGGAAGCACCGCGTTGATCATATTCGCAAATTTGCAGCTAATACTTACGTCATCTTCAACAATGATGGCGCGGGTAAGAGCGTTGTAAACGCCTTGCAAATGCAGTCTCTTTGCAAGGATCCAGTCCAGATGTTGGTGCCGGCAGCGGCGTAAGTTCTCTCCCTGACTCCCAAGTCATTCATTCCAGCGAGACCGTTCTTCTACGGGTGAAAAACCCGGTGCGCAGTGTTCACCCTCTAGGCGCAAAATAGACTGCATCCGCGCGCCGGGTAGTTGCCCGTAGAAGAGCGTTCTCGCTATTTTTTAATTTTGGGATTTATCTATCTAAACCGATTCGCTCATGCTATTTGCAGTTCGCAACCGCACCCTCAAGAGCTTGCATTCGCTTTGAGGCCGGCTTACCTGCAAGCCCGCGACTGGCGGCCTCAAGATGCTCCTTGGCTGATTGGCATGCCGTCGCGCCTTTGCCCAACGCCATTGCCGCGCGCCCAGCGCTCACGCGCAAATCCAGCTGGTCTTCGGCGTTTTCTTCGCTTGGTGGAGCGCCCGTTAACAACTGCAATCCTTTCTGGGCCAGGTCTGACGCTTCCCTCCACTCCTTTCCGTCGGCCAATAAACCAGCCAGGCGGCCATAATCCCGCACCAGGAAATGGAGTTTCAAAATATCCTTTGGGTCCGCGGCAACAAGATCAATACGCAACGCCAGTGCTTTGCGGAAATTTGCTTGCGCCGTTTCGGGATCGTTGCGCTGCACCATCACTCCCAGATAGCCGAGGTCCGTTGCCACGTCCATTTTCGCTATCGCGCTGATCGGATTTTGCGCCAGCAGTTTGTCGTCAATCGCCTTGGCGTAAAGCGTCTCTTCAATCGCCTTGGGGAAGTTGCGCTGCAATTGTAGATACGATGCTGCCAACCGTTTGTGCGCCACCGCTGAGGACCGCAGCATTTTTTGATCGCCAGGATTCCGGGCGGCCACGCCATCTAGAATTGCCACCGCTTTGTGCA
>JBBRJC010000290.1:0-5676 GCA_038220135.1 Bryobacterales bacterium
CAGAATCAGTCCCACACGGCCGTCGCCGAGAATTGCCCCTCCAGCCACACCAGGAATTGTCTTGAACCAGCTGCCCAGATTCTTAATCACAACTTCTTGTTTGCCGATAAACTCGTCAACCATCAGACAAAACCGTTTGCCCTCGCTTTCGGCAACAATTACCAGGCTCAATGTTGGGTCCGTAGAACGAGGCTCCACTCCAAATCTCGTATGAAGTCGAATCATCGGGAGTAGCTTCCCGCGGACCATAACCATTTCCCTGCGGTTTTCAATGGTAGACAGCATTGCCGCAGTGGGCCGGAACATTTCCGTTACCGAAAAGATTGGAACAACATAACGATGGACACCCACCCCAACCACCAGACCATCAATAATCGCCAGCGTTAGCGGGAGACGAATGAAGAACTGCGTTCCGGCACCAAGTTGAGTTTGAATATCTACGCGACCGCGCATTTTCAGAATATTCTTCTTAACAACATCCATGCCAACGCCGCGACCAGAAATATCTGTTACTTTGTCCGCAGTGGAAAAGCCCGGCTCGAATATCAATTGATTGATTTCCGCGTCATTAAGGTGCATATGCTCGCCAACCAAGCCATTCTGACGCGCCTTTGCAAGAATCTTTTCTTTGTTTAATCCTCGGCCATCGTCGGTGATCTCAATCACCATGTGGCCGCCATGATGGTAGGCCCTCAGAGTCACTCGCGCCAGCGCCGGCTTGCCCTGAGCGATTCTTTCAGCCGGAGGTTCAATGCCATGATCAACTGCGTTTCGGATCATATGCATCAACGGATCGGCCAGTCCGTCCACAACCGTCTTATCAAGCGCTGTATCTTCACCAAATAGTTCGAGTTCAGCCTGTTTGCCAGCTTTTCTTGCTACATCACGCACAAGCCTTTTCATCCGTTGGAACAAGGTCCCAATAGGAATCATGCGCATGGTCATGGTTGTCTTTTGAACTTCATCAGTGATTCGGTTAAGTTGGGCCAAATGCGCAAGCAACCGCGGACTGCCAATACTTCCTAGATTTGGGTCGTGCCTGACAAGCGATTGCGCAATTACCAACTCACCGACCATATCCAGCAGGTGGTCCAATTTCGCTGTTTCAACACGAATGGCAAACGTACCTGCTTCGCTCGCTTGTCCATCCTTCTTCAATTCCGATCCTGTTTTGGTGGGGGCAGGTGGACTGATGCTTGCCGATTTGCTAGTAGCGCCAGGCCCGTTACTTGCTTGGACTGCTTTGAAAATATTTTCTTCTTCTACTGGTGACTGATCATCGCCGCCGTCCTCAGTTGATGCCCTGAGTGAAGTCGTGACCTTCGGATGACTTTCACCCTGAGCAGCCGCCCTGTCCTGTTCCAAGGGCTCTTCCAGGCCGATCAACCCGCGGACTTTTGCGATCAGTTCCTCGCGCGGCTTAGCTTCAGTAAAGATTCCACGCAGACCATCCTCAACCGCCTTGATTGCCTGAGTAATATAATCCGCACTAGACAAAACGACGTCAATTACCGCAGGCGTCATTTGCATCTGACCGTTGCGGGCTAAATCGAGAACTGTTTCCACTTCATGAGATACCTCGCGGATTGACTCCAGTTCGAGAAATCCGGCCAGCCCTTTAATGGTGTGGAAACTGCGAAAAACTGAATGAATAGGCTCTGTGCTTTCCGGATTTTCTTCAACTTTCAGCAATCCACTTTCAATGGTGGTCAAGTGTTCACGCGCTTCGAGAACGAAATCCTGAACTAGTTCCGCATCTTCGGCAAGGCTCATGGTTGCGGGCTTGGATTGTACAGTTTGCCCAACCTGATTTTCAGCCCCGCTAATCGCCGTCTGTAGCTTGGTCAGGCTCTCATCAAAGGCACGTTGCCCTTCCGGTGTCGAACGGTTACCAAATGCCTGTTCGGCTCTCGTCGTCGCTTCTGCAATTAAGTCAGTACCCGTACCCAATTGCCGAATTTCACTCAGTAGCGCGAGAACCCGTTTCGGGTCTAACGATGAGGCATCTGACAATACTAAGTCTGTTGCCAGAGCATCGAGTTGGTCCCGTACTTTGTTCCAAACAGTTGGTGAATCGTTCACAGCGGTCTCCTCAAACAAATACACTCAAAGGGTTGTAAAACTACTGAGGTCAAGATGCGGCTTAAAAATCCACAAAGTCGCGATCTTCCATTGGAAAGGGGTCGCTTGTCGCGCTCTTAGGAGGTAGCGTCGCGGCAACGCCTTTGTTAACAGCCGAATGCTTCCGAGTAACGGAAACTTTGCTCGATTGCGGAGCAGTGCGGCCCAAATTCATGGTTTTACGCTGCAATGCGGGCACTTTCCGACTCTCGGAGGATACAATACGGTGCAATTGCTCGACAGCAACAGTTAAAGACATTGCTTGGGCATTCAGTTCCTGGCTTGCAGACGCCCCTTCCTCTGCACTGGCTGCATTGCGCTGAGTAACCTGTTCCATCTGCATGATGGCTCGCGAGATTTGCTCGATACCCTTTGCCTGTTCCTGCGATCCCTGGTTGACATCATCAATGAGAGCTTTCGCTTTAGAGGTAGATTCAGTAATCGCCCGAATGGAACCAGTCACTTCTGCAAGCTTGATGCTGCCCTCACTCGACTTCTGAATTGATTCCTCAATCAGAGCCGCCGTATCTTTAGCCGCCTGTGCGCTTCTTTGTGCCAAGTTGCGAACCTCATCGGCAACCACCGCAAATCCCATTCCTGCTTCTCCGGCACGAGCTGCTTCTACGGCTGCATTCAAAGCCAAAATATTGGTCTGAAAAGCGATTTCGTCGATAACTTTGATGATTCGATCAATCTTCGCGCTGGAAGAGGTGATCTCCTGCATTGACAAAACCATTTCCGAAATTGCCTTGTTTGCCGAAACAACCTTCTGATCAACATCGTGCATAAACTCAGCGGCGCTTTGCGAGTTATCGGCATTTCTGCGAGTCATGGAGGTTATCTCTTCGCTACTGGCCGAAGTTTCTTCGATGGAAGCAGCTTGTTCACTTGAACCGTGTGCAAGCGTTTGACTTGCCCCAGACACCTGGCCAGCGGCCATCGCCACCTCTGATGCACCAGCCCCCATCTCCTGTGCCAATCCACCTAAACCTTTGAGCGCTCCATTGATGGAAACGAAGATAGCCACACTCAGCCCAATTCCGGCAGCAAGCAGACCCATCATCATGATTCTGGTGCCTCCACTATTGGCCGCATTCGCCGGTGCCAGCTTCAGGATCGAGTCCATCTGTTCAAACAGGAACCAACATGTTCCCAACGCCGCGATCAGCACCAAGGCCAATCCTGCAATCAAACCAGTCATTTTGCTTTTTAAGTTCATCTGTCCCATCGTGATTCCTCTTCTATCTGCTTTAAGTAATGTGCACAGTCATGTTTTCGATGCGTGCTGGTTATTGCGTAATTGCGTGTAAGCCTTCAAATTCGTGACGGCTCAGAACGGCATCAATATCCAGCAGGATCTTCACCTTGTCCTTCATTTTTGCCAGCCCTAGAATATAGGGCGTTTGAGCCCCACTTCCAAAATCGGGTGTATCTTCCACGTCTCCAGCATTAATCGTCAATACTTCCGACACTCCGTCCACAACGATGCCCATCAACATTGGCCCGTTGTCACCGTCCACTTGCACGACAATGATGCACGTCCGTTGGGTGTACGGAATTTCTTCCAACCCAAACTTCATTCGCAAGTCGATGACCGGAATCACCTTTCCACGAAGATTGATTACACCCTTCATATAGGCAGGTGTCTTGGGAACTGCAGTAATATCCTGTACTCCAATGATTTCCCGAACCTTGAGAACTTGAATTCCAAACTCTTCGTTTCGAAGGTGAAATGCCAAGTACTTACCAATGCGGGAGTCCAGGCACGACTCCGAACCAATAGCCCCAATTTGGGGTGCCGGCGATCTCATCTCAAGTGTGTTCATGAATACCTTCCTCAATGAGGGTTTGTACCTCGCCGTCTGGCGGGCTTGAAATTCATATCGGCAGGTGATGTAAAGGCTTGAGGAAGGATTTGTGGAAGGATACTAAATAAACAGACTGAAGGTGGTAGGAATGTCCCGATACAGCATTAAACTGAGGCCCAGAACTAAAAAAAGGCGACCTACAAGAGGCCGCCTTTTATTCACAATTGATTCGATTTCCTTAGAACTGGAATCGGCCGCCCAGTTGAAATGCGCGAGGCCCGCCGGATCCAAACACCTGACCAGCTCTTTGGGTCGGTTGGCCAAACGAATACACCTGATTTGGTTGTACCTGATCAAGCGAGAAATTATACCCGCTGAGGTTGGCAATATTGAAAATATTGAAAGCCTCAGCAAAAATCGAAACCTTCACTGGATGCACATCGCCACCAAATTGGAAAGACTTGGTAACACGGATGTCTTGCGAATTGAAGTTGTCGCCCAAGGTATAGTTACCCGGGAGAATGACTTTCGGAATCACTTTATTCAGTGCATCTCTCTTGCCTGCATAATTTGTATTCCAATCCTCTACACCTTTGGCCAGGTCATCCTTACCACAACCCCGGTTGAGGCAGTTGATTCCAAGGCCTGGCAACACTTGATTTGTAGTGCCGTCGCCAGTGAGATCAACCCCGGAAATTGACGTTGTAAGCGGACCCTTCGACGAACTCGCTGAAATGATCCCTAATTGAACCTTCCAAGGCAAATCAACGATTGCTGAGATGTTCAAAATGTGACGAGCACCTTTGGGTCCCCAACTGGCGTTAAACTTGTCCAAATCGATGATCCCGTTGTAGCCCTGCTGCTCCGTTAGCGCGTACGATGCCGTCAATTGATAGCGCTTGGCGAAACGTTTATCGAATTTCACAAGAATTGCGTTGTACACCTCTCTGCCGCGAGGAGACCAGAAGGTGATGGGTCCTGAAGAGCATTGCGAAGCCGGATTGCTGGCCTGCGTACCTGTGCACGCGGGAATAACCGGTGAGCGCGCGCCGTTGACGAAGCGAGCCCAACGGTTTGAATCAATTTCGCCCAGATTCGTGTTGAGATAAACGCGACGGACAAAATCAACAGTCAACACCATGTCCTTAGCCACTTGATGCTGCACGCCGAGATTGAAATGGAGCCCCCTTTGCACTGGGAAATCCTTCGGGTAAAGTTGTGCTCCACTCTTGCTGACTTCGATATTGCGAACACTCAGATCACTAAGATTCTTTGGCGCCAGGGCGGCGGTAATGGCCGGACCCTGTGCCTTGAGTATTTGATTTACCTGGTTCAACGTTATGTTGGAAAGTTCCCCGTTTGGCAGCGGCGCTCCGATGGGAACCGCAATGCCACCACGGCTGATATTAACAATACCTGGGAAAATGTTGGTAAATCCGCTCATTGGATATTGGATTCGGCCGTTTCCAATTGGTCCCGTCGAAGCGCGTTCCTGCAAGCGCCGGAACAGGGATTCGGTATCGTAGTAAATTCCAAATCCACCACGAATCACTGTTTTCGTTCCATGGCCAGGCTGGTAAGCAAACCCTACAGCTGGGGAAACGTTGAAGAGATTATTGTTGGTGGCCGAAAGGTCATTGCCGTAAATTGGTGCCAAGTACTTCGGCTTATCAATATCCCTATTCACCAATGTGCTCTCAAAATTCCAGGCCAAGCCGTAGTTCAGAGTTAAACGCGAGGTCGCCCG
>JBBRJC010000291.1:0-5672 GCA_038220135.1 Bryobacterales bacterium
GCAGCGCGGACAATTTGCGCTCCTGGAAGTTCTTTGGGTTTTGGTTCTGATGACATATTTCCTACTCCTATATTGTTTCATCTTGGCGGAGGGTGTTGATAGTGTTTAGTCGAAGAAGTTACGATCTTCCGGCAACAGGTGCGCCTTGGCGGCGCGGACGTTGAAGCTGACGCCGAGGCCTGGCCGGTCCCACACATCAATGAAACCTTTCTTGACGATGGGGTTGGGCAGGCCTTCGATGATGTCGTACCACCATTCAGGAGTGGCGATCGGGTATTCAAAGGCGATGTAGTTTTGTGGGAGAACGGCGGCGAGTTGGACGTGGGCGGCGAGGCCGATTAGGCCGTCGAAGATGCCGTGCGGGGCGACTTGGATGCCGTGGAGATCGGCGTATTCGGCGATCCACTTCAGCTCCGCTATGCCGCCGACATCTTCCGGGTCGGGGCCGATGACGTTTATGGCGTGTTTTTCGATAAGTTCCTTGAAGTTTTGGCGCAAGTAGATCTGTTCGCCGGTGTGGATGGCGCAGGAGGTGGCCTGGGTGACTTCGCGGAAGACGTCGGCATTGGTGAAGGGTGTGTAATCGCCAGTGATGAGGTCTTCGAGCCAGGTGATGTGGAGCGGTTCGAGGGCGCGGGCGAAGGTGATGGCGTCTTTGACGGCCCAGCCGGGGCCGCAATCGAGGGCGAGGCCGATTTCGTCGCCGGTGACCTTCTTCATAGCTTCGACGCAGGCGATGATGTGCTTGAGGCCTTTTTCAGTAAGCAGGCCTTTGTTGGGGTGGGGCGCGCCGCCGCGAAGTTCGTCGTACCAACCGTTGGTCATTGCTCCCATCATGGCGGGGTTGTGAAACCCAACGGCTTGTTTGATGAGCGTGAAGCCTTCCTTCGATTCGACCATTTTCTGAGTTTGTTCGGCGTAGGCTTGCGGGGTTTGACCGGTCATGGCGGGGCGGACGCCACCGTTATAAATGCGGACTTTGTCGCGGATTTTGCCGCCAAGAAGTTTGTATACCGGGACACCGGCGACTTGGCCTGCGATGTCCCAAAGGGCGATTTCAATGGCGCTGACGGAGGCACCCCAGGGTTTGAAGGCACCGAGGCGGCGGATTTTGAGCATGACGCGTTCGACGTCTGTGGGGTCTTCGCCGAGGATGTAATCCTTATAAAAAAGTACCATCGGTTTGAGGTAGGACTTACGGGTTTCGGCTTGGCCGTAGCCGGAGATGCCCTGGTTGGTGGTGATGCGGATGACGGGGCCCCCGCCGATGATTGCGCAGCGGAGGCCAGTGATTTTGATGGGGGCGCGGCCGGCCGGCTTGTCGCTTTGTGGGGCGGCAAAGGACGATGCAGCGGTTAGTGCTGGGAGCGATCCGAAAAAGCCGCGACGAGACCAATTGGCCATGAGTTCCTCCTGATGGGCTATATCGTTATATCACGCAAGCAGTAGAAGGCGGGGGCGAGAAATCTGGAATCGTGCTATTCTCTGTAAAATCGTTAATCGTTCGAATTTACTGTTTGGGGGCTTGGTTTATGTCGACCCGTCTATTAGTATGTCGTTCGTTTCTGCTTTTATCCTTCGCGTTGGCTTCAGCGTCTCAAGCACTCGCACAAGAAACAACAGGCTCCATTGCCGGCTTTGTGAAAGACCCATCGGGCCTTGCCGTGCCTGGGGCCAAGATAGAAATTTCCAGTCCGTCACTGGTGCGTCCGCTGCAATCAGCTTCGGATGGCAATGGGAATTTCCAATTTCAGAGCTTGCCACCGGGGTCTTATTTCATCGTAGTTACGGCGGCGGGATTCCGTGCGGTTAAAGAGAACAAGCTTCCGGTGACAATTGGGCGCACCAGTACGGTGGAGATCAAGCTTGAAGTAGGAATGGTAAGTGAAACGGTGGTGATCAACGCGGCGGTTGCGCAGATCGACACAACTTCAAGCACATCAACGGTGAGTGTGACCCGGGAGTTTTTCGATAAGATGCCGAAGTCTCGAAGCTTTGACGGGCTTATCGCTCTTGCGCCTGGAACGCGTGCAGAAAGCAAGAGCGGGCAATATTCGATTGATGGGGCGAGCGGGTCTGAGAATGCGTGGATTATTGATGGAGTTGAGCGCACCAATATCCGCAGTGGGACGCTAGGTGGAAGCGCGCAAGTCCCGTTTGAGTTTATTCAGGAAGTTGAGGTGAAAAGCAGTGGGTTTGAGGCGCAGTATCCTGCAACGACCGGCGGTGTGGTGAATGCGGTTACGCGCAGCGGCGGCAACGATTTTCACGGTCAGGTTGGCACGTATTTTAATAGCAACGACACGCAGGCGGGACCGCGGCCAACGCTGCGGTTGAATCCGCTGGACACAACTCAGAATTCCATTGAGTACTTTCGCAATACTCAAGACCCATTCCGCACCCTAGGGCCGGTGTTTTCGTTGGGTGGACGAATTGTGAGGAATAAGGCCTGGTTCTTCGCGGGGTGGTCACCGACGTTTTCGCGCACGAGGCGAGTAACGACGCTTTTTGATGATCCGACGAAGACGCCGAAGGAATGGGAAACAAAATCGCGGCGCGACTATCTGACGACGAAGGTTGACTATGCGCCACTGCAGAAGTTGCGCGGGTTTGTGAGCTACCTTTATTCGCCTACCAGGACGAATGGAAATTTGCCGGCGCAAGATGGCACAAGCAGATCGAACACGCCGTGGACGCAATTGGGATCGCGCTCACCGGCAGCGAACTATAACTGGTCGGCTACGTGGACACCGTTGAACAAGATGGTGGTGAACTATCATGGCGGCTACGTGTATACCAACACCAAGAGTTACGGTGTGCCGAACAATATCTACTATCAATTTCTGAACTCGAGTATTAATCTTGCGGGTGTACCGTCTAATTTACAGGCACCGAGCGGCAATTTCACGCCGAGCACCAATCAAACGGCCTACGACAAACAGAACCGGCAGGTACATTACGTGGATGTCGACTACCTGTTTACGGCGTTTGGACAACACAATGTGAAGGGTGGTTATTCGCGCAATCAGCTTGGTAACGATGTGTTTGTTGGCTATCCGAATGGCTATTTCCGAATCGGCTGGAATCAACAGTACACTGGCGTAACGGTTCCTGGTTTTGTTCGCGGAACCTATGGCTACTACATGAACCGTGTGATTGGCACAACGGGGAATGTGGGCAGTACGAATGAAGGGTTGTATTTGCAGGACAATTGGAAGGTGAACCGGCGGTTGGCACTTAACTTAGGGATTCGCTTTGACCGCGAATTTGTGCCCTCTTTCCGGACCGACAATGGTGCCAAGTCGCGGGCGATTGAATGGGGATTCTTTGATAAGGCAGCGCCGCGGCTTGGGTTTGCTTATGACATTCTGGGCAACGCGAAGTGGACGTTACGTGGCGGGTATGGCCGGCTGTTTGATCAGTTCAAGTATGAATTACCACGCGGTAGTTTTGGCGGCGACATATGGTTGGACTTTGTTTATCCATTGAACGATCCGGACATTACGAAACTAAGTTTGACGAACACACCGGGCACGCTGTTTGAGAGGCTGGATCAGCGGCTGACGTCGAACGATCCTACGAAAAATCTGATCGACCCGATTTTGGCTCCGATGCGCAAGCACTATTGGAACCTGATGAGCGAGTACCAGTTGAATGCGCAGACAGTTTTGTCTGCCCGTTATACAAGGAACCGTTTGGACCGGGCGATTGAGGATGTTGGTTTGTTGACGTCGCTTGGGGAGCAGTACTTTATTGCCAACCCTGGATATGGCGTTACGGCGAATGCGAAGAACTTTCCAGCGGGGTTTCCAACTACGCCTAAAGCGGTGATGAATTATGATGCGTTGGAATTGCGCACGGACAAGCGGTTTTCAAACAACTTCCTGTATTCGGTGAGCTACACATATAGCCGGTTATGGGGGAACTACAGCGGGTTGGCGAGTTCTGACGAGAACGGACGGACGTCGCCGAATGTGGATCGCAATTTTGATCTTCCCTGGGAGAAGTACGATGCTAAGGGTCAGCCGGTGATGGGGCTGTTGGCTACAGACCGGCCGCATACGTTTAAGTTGTTTGGATCGTATTCGGTTAAGTCGAAAGTGGGGAGTACTTCGTTATCACCCATTTTTATTGCCTATTCGGGGCTTCCAATGTCGACGACAGTTGGGGTGATCAGTTTGCCGATTCAAGTGAATGGGCGAGGCGATCTTGGGCGAACTCCTGTGCACACCAACCTTGATCTACAGTTAGGTCATGACTTGCGTATTCCCAAGATGAAGGAAGGTTGGAGAGTCCGGATTCAGGCGGACATGTTCAATACGTTAAATCAGAATATTGAGACGAATCGCTTTGCAGCATACAACCATGGCAGCGATGGCAATCTTCAATTTCCGAATCAGTCGGATGTGTTCAAGGGGTTTGATTACAAGGCGCTAATGACGACGCAGAAGAAGAGAGTGGATCCAAGATTCGGTCTTTCCAACGGGTGGAATTCGCCGCGTAGTGCGAGGATGGGGATTCACCTTATTTTCTAGGTGGAGCCGAAGCATGATCTGCAAGTACTGCGAATCGTTTTGGCCAAGCTTGGTTAGCAAGATTGGGGAGAGGCTTTAGGAGAGGGCTGCGCCGCTTCCCAACCTGGGATTGTGCAACTGGCAATAGTAAGGCAAGTGCAGCCAATAAAGAGAATTTAAGAAGCGCTTCGGCGCGGGGCAATGCAGCTAGGAAACACGGCAAGTGCATCCGCCGAAGTGACTCCTCTTTCCGCTTGTTTCTTAGGAGGCAGGTCAGCAAGCTCAGTTGAACATTGGATGTCTGTTAGAAGACGGTTGGGTGAGCAGACTCATTTCATTTGCGGCTGAAATTTCCACAACGATGCGTGCATGGTGAGAATGGCCGAAGAAATTTGTCATTCAGGTGGCCATTTGAGGTGGAAGTTGTCGCCCGGGGGGTATCAATTTGAATTCTCGTGGTGTGGCCTTGTCATCGCGAAGCTTCGCCCTCATCGAAGGCAAACAACGTGATTGTTGCAGTGCATTTCTTCACAATCACCCGGCCGACAACGGCACCTTCCTGATAGGTAACTAGTTCAGCAGCCCGGACAATTTGCGTTCCCGGAGGGTCTTTAGGTTTTGGTTCTGATGACATATTCACATTGCAAGGTGCGATTAGGATAAATCGACTACCATTTTCCCCACGTTCTTTCCATTAAACAGGCCAAGGAACGCACTCGTCGCTTTGTCGAGTCCCTTCACAACTGTTTCCATGTGCCGTACCTTGCCGCTCCGGAAATACGCGCCTACTTCCTGTTCGAATTCCAATTGATGATTAAGCCAGTCGCCAACTATGAGACCCTTCATCGTCAGACGCTTGGTTGTGACGTTGAATAGATTGGCAGGGCCGGGACGAGGCTTTTCCTCGTTATAGGTTGAAATTCCACCACAAGCGATAATGCGGCCGTGGATACGCAATGTGGCTAGTGCCGCTTCCAGTGAATCGCCGCCGACATTGTCGAAATAGACATCAATCCCATCTGGTGCGGCCACAATTAATTGATCCAGCACAGGTCCAGCTTTGTAGTTAAATGCCGCATCAAACCCGCACGATTCCTTCAGGAACTGCACCTTTTCTGCTGAACTGGTGGAGCCGATTACCCGGCATCCCTGCAATTT
>JBBRJC010000292.1:0-5604 GCA_038220135.1 Bryobacterales bacterium
GTACATCAGCTTTGCACTCTCCACCACCGGCCCGCCCTCGTTTGAATACACATTCAAGGAACATGAAATTCCGCTGGACGTTCTGGCTCTTTCCGGCTTCCAGTCGCTGATGGTTCGCTTCCATAAAGAAGCCAATATGGACATGTTGTGGCAGGGCGCACAAAAGAATATTGATCCAGTTATTGAGCGCTACCACGAACCAACCGTAAACGTAATTCGCGAAGCCAACGGCTACTTGCGCAACGTCACCAGCGGCTATCTTGGCCGCCGCTTTCAAATCTTCATCGACGTGCTGGCCGCCCCTAATAATATTCAGACCCGCGCTTACAAAGATGATTTCTTCGTCGTCTTCACAAACTCTGTCGACGCGCAAATCGACTACGTGCGCTACGCGTACCTGCAATATCTAATCGACCCGCTCAGCATTAAGTACGCCTCAGTGATAGAAAAGAAGCGCGCCCTGGGCGATTTCGCTAAGGCCGCCGGTGCCCTTGATGATCACTATAAAGACGACTTTCTGCTGCTCACCTCTGCTTGCGTGATAAAAGCTGTGGAAGCCCGGCTTCGCGGTAAAGAAGGTCCAGCGTTGGTGGATACAGCACTCAAAGAGGGCTTCATTTTGACCCCCCATTTTTATGAGCAACTGGGTGCATACGAAAAGGCAGAGCAGTCGTTCCGGCTGTACTATCCGGATCTAATCAATTCCATCGATTTGTTCAAGGAAGACAAGCGCCTGGAAAAGGTTCAGTTCCTATCGGCAAAAACGATAAAGAGGGCCAAGGTGGCAACCATTGTTGAGCCGCCGCCGGTTGAGGGTGTGGCGAAGACCTTGAACGAAGGCGAAGATTTATACCGTGCCAACGCTTTGGACATGGCCCGCACAAAGTTTTTGAAGGCGATGGAGCAAACTGACGAGAAACCGGTCCACGCAAAAGCGTATTATGGTCTAGCGCGAGTTGCTTTGAAGCAGGGCAACCCGGAATTGGCCGAACGGGATTTCGACAAGGTTCTTGGCCTTGAACCGGACCCGGAAACGATGGCTTGGGCGCACTATTATCTTGGCCGTCTTGAGGACGCAGCAGGCGTTCCAGACAAGGAAAAGGCAGAGGCGCACTACAGAGAAGTTTTGAAGATCAAGGGTGCTTCGGAATTGGCAATAAAAAATGCCCGGCAAGGACTGTCGGGTGCCTTCCGCAGTGGAAAACCAAAAAAGTGACCAGTTATAAGGAGTTGTGGATGAAGGGTACATTCTTAAAGATTGCGGCCATGGCCGTGATGCTTTCTTCAGGTTTGGTATTGGCGCAAAAGCAGCCAAAGCCTAAATCGCAAAAAGAAGTGGATGCCATTATGGCGATGCAGAATGCGCCCGATCCGGATTCGCGCATCAAAGCGGCCAAGGAACTGATCACAAAGTTCGCCGATACGGAATTTAAGCCGTTCGCGCTGCAAATCATTGTCCAAAGCTATCAGCAGAAGGGCGATGTGGAAAACATCATCGTTTCTGCAGAGCAATTGCTTGATTCCGACCCCAAAAGCTATACCGCGCAGTTAGCCATTGCCGGCACACTTGCACAAAAGACGCGTGAGTTCGATCTGGACAAAGAAGAGAAATTGACGCGCGCTGAAAAAATGGCCATAGGGGCAATTGAAAGCCTCAAAGTAGCGCCCAAAGTGAATCTGCAAGTTACCGATGAGCAATGGGAAGGCTTCAAGAAGGATCAGATGTCAGAAGCATATCAGGCGATGGGTATGATCGCTATGGTTCGCAAGAAGTATGACGTCGCCATCACAAACTACAAGCAATCGGTCGATGTTGCCACAACACCTGACCCGGCAACTGCCGTTCGCCTTGCTGCAGCTTACAATGTTGCGGGTAAGCCGGCTGAAGCAATTGCAGTGCTCGACAAAGTTCTGGCAACAGCAAATCTGCACCCTGCCATCAAGCAGTTTGCCGATCAGGAAAAAGCGCGCGCTGTAGCAGCAACAAAAAAGTAAACACGAGGAATGCGCCCGGATTCGGATCACCGAAATTTGGGATTAATGGATACCGATCAGATGGATACAGTTCCAATGGAACAACAACTCGGGCACACGTTCGAGGACCGCAAGCTCCTGCTCCGGGCGCTGACTCATAAGTCGCGCGTGTTTGAAAAATCCCCCAATCAGCTTGAAAAGGTGGAAGACAACGAACAGTTGGAATTTCTGGGAGATTCCATACTCGGGTTTTTGGCCAGCGAAGTGTTGCTGGAAAGATTTCCCGAATTCCCGGAAGGCCGCCTGTCGAAGATGAAAAGTTTCCTGGTCAGCGCAAGCCACCTCCACGAAGTGGCCGTTGATCTGAACCTGGGCGAATATCTGGTGTTGGGCCGCGGAGAAGAGATGAGCGGCGGCCGGGAAAAGAAAGCCTTGCTTGCCAATGCCATTGAAGCGCTGATCGCCGCCATGTATTTGGATGGCGGCATGGAAGTAACTCGAAAATTTGTGCGCACCCTGGTTCTGGACGGCTTGGAACTGCTCAGTGATGATGACGATCTGAAGGGTAAAGACAACAAGAGTTCCTTACAGGAACTGGCCCAGTCCTCAAAACTGCCACTTCCGCGCTATGTGGTGCTGGAAGAACAAGGTCCGGAACACGCGAAAACCTTTACGGTTGAAGTGCGTGTTGGTAAGGAACATACGGCCAAGGCACAAGGAATCAGCAAAAAAGAAGCTGGCCAACGCGCTGCAGGCGGAATGATCGAACTCCTCCAACAACTTCCCAACTCTTCCTCCCAATAATATTACTTCAAGCACCCCACAATGCAACCGATGAGTTCTTCAGGGCAGCCGCCGCGGCACTCTACAAAAACTTATGTTTGCAATTATTGGAATCGTCATCGTCATCGGCTCAGTAGTCGGTGGCTATATCCTGAGCAAGGGCCACATGGAAGTCCTCTTCCAACCCTACGAATTGCTGATCATTCTCGGCTCAGCTCTGGGAACGCTACTGGTGGGCAATCCCCTGCCAACGGTGATCGGAATCATCAAAGGCCTTCTTGGAATCATTAAAGGTAGCCCCTACACTAAAGCAGCCTATCTAGAGCACTTGAAAATGCTCAACGATGTTTTCAGCACTGCCCGTAAAAACGGCATTGTGAAGCTGGAACCAGATGTGGAAGAGCCGGACAAAAGTGCCCTGTTCACCAAGTACCCAACATTTGCAAAAAACCACCATGCACTGAATTTTGTGGCGGATACACTGCGCATGGCAATCAGCGGAGGCGTCGGGCATTTCGATCTCGACCAGATGATGGAGTTGGATATGGAAGTCCACCATCACGAATCGGCGGGGCCGATTTCCGCACTGCAAACCATGTCGGACGCATTGCCTGGATTAGGAATTGTGGCCGCTGTTTTGGGTATTGTTATCACCATGGGCTCCCTTGGTGGTCCACCGGAAGAAATCGGGCACCATGTGGCAGCGGCACTTGTGGGCACATTTCTGGGCATCTTGATGTGTTACGGCTTCTTCGGGCCAATGGCTGCAATGATGGGCACAATCAGCGCCGCAGAAAAGGAATACTACAATTTCCTTAGGGTCGGCCTGATCAGCTTTATCAAAGGCTCGGCACCAATCCTGGCTGTCGAATTTGCACGCAGGTCCATCCCGCACCATCATCGTCCCTCATTCAAGGAAATGGAAAAAGCTTGTAAGGGAGGCGCGTAATGGCTGAAGAGAAAGAAAACATAATCATCATTAAGAAAATTGTCAGCCATGGCGGGCATCACGGCGGAGCCTGGAAAGTCGCCTATGCTGACTTCGTTACAGCGATGATGGCGTTGTTCATGGTGCTGTGGCTGTTGTCCAGCAGCGCTGAAGTGCAGAAGGCCGTGGGTGGTTACTTCAACGATCCCAGCGGCAATGGCAATCTGATGGGCACCGACATGAGCGGAGCCGGTGGCACCTCCATCGCGGTCGATGAACAGGATATGGAGAAGTTGAAAGAAAAGATCAATGCGGCTATGAAAGAGATGCCGAACTTTCAGGAATTTAAAGACAACGTAAAGATGATTGTCACCGGGGAAGGTCTTCGCGTGGAACTGCTTGAGAAAGAACAAGGCATGTTTTTCGAAAGTGGAAAACCAGCCCCCAGTGAAAGCGGGAAAGACCTGATCGCAAAACTGGCAGTGCAGGTTGCCACCATGCCTAATCGTGTCCTGATCGAAGGCCACACAGATGCCAAACCTTTTGCAGGGGAACGCAGCAATTGGGAATTGTCGGCAGAGCGAGCCAATGAAGCGCGAAAGGTGATGATGGCCAACGGGCTACGCATTGACCAGGTTGCACAAATTCGGGGATTTGCCGATCAAAATCTGCGGCTTCCCAACGATCCAGATAACGCAGGAAATCGGCGAGTCTCGATCATCATTCAGTATTTAACACCACCGCCGGGCTCACCAGAGGAAGAAGCTGCTCCGGAAGCGGGCAAGCACGAAAAACCGAAAGCTGCTGAGCACGAAAAGAAGAAGAGCTCCCACTAAACCTGAAATTCCAAAGTTGAACAAGTCTAATAGTCAACTGTGGCGCGGACACTCGTGTCTGCCGCGTCCCGACTCTTCGGGACCCTCTTCGGGAGATACCGAAATCCATATCAAATAGCAACTTCGGAATTCAGGCTAAAGCAAACTACCAAGACCGCCCAATTGCAGCGGAGCCCGAAGCGCATCCTTCTGCCGCAAAGCCGCAGCCGCCACTCGCGGCCAGTACGGATCACGCGCGGCTCGTTTTCGTTGTCGTGGCGGGAGTAGTAGTGGTGGTGGTCTTACTCCAGCGCAAGGGCACGTTCCAGCGTTTCCCTAATGAACCGTGTATAGGGAATACCACGCGCTTTGGCACGCGCCTTCACCGCTTCAAGTAACAGTCTCGGCACACGCATGTTGATCTGGTCGTCCTTCTTCTCGAATTCAAACTTGACCGGTTTGAACTGCGAGAAATCGAGGCCGGACAGATCTTGAGCAAGAAAAGCTTCGACTTGTTTATCTGTTTTCAGTTGGGGAACCTGCTTTTTCATAAGCGGCAACCTCCTTTGCGTGCATATAGCGGGCCGTGATAGGGCGAATGTAACGGCGATTGTTTTCAACCCGTATCGTAAACCCCACAAAGACGGGCCGGCCCTAACTTTTACCCACGGCTATCAAACGATCCTCATCAACAGAATGTTTCGGATCCAGAGCAATCCGAGGACTGCCTGCAAAAATAGCCTCGATATGCCCAACCGTTAGGCCGTGCTTTTGACACTTCGCCCGGTTTCCCTCATCCCAATCGAACCCGCTGATCCGTAAGTCCATCCTATCAAAATCTATACAAATGTCTATACGGTCGTCAAGAGGCAGAACTGGACTGGGCTTTTGGGAGTGGGAGATCTTCCGAGTGCTGGCGTTTGGCTTGCTTACCTTTTATTTGCAAACTGGGAGCCCTGATCTGTCCACTGAGGGAGGCAGATGTGGGCGCGCCGGGCGATGCGGAGTAGCCCGTTGAATTCATGTCTCAATGATCGCATCTCCACGCTTTCGCCCCTCGCTTCGTCATTTCTGCCAAGGAGTTCATTCATGTATTACCGCGTT
>JBBRJC010000293.1:0-5599 GCA_038220135.1 Bryobacterales bacterium
GCGCCAACTTCAATGCTGTTGGTCAACTCTTCGATATATTCGCTGCCGCCCAGCGGATCTGGCTCATCGGTCACTCCGCTCTCGGCTGCAATGATTTGCTGCGTTCGCAACGCCAGCCGGGCCGATTCTTCGGTCGGCAGCCCCAGCGCTTCATCCCGGGAATTGGTGTGCAGACTTTGCGTTCCACCCAGCACCGCCGCCAGCGCCTGCATTGTAACGCGCACCAGATTCACGTCGGGCTGTTGCGCGGTTAATGTTGATCCGGCGGTTTGGGTATGGAAGCGGAGCATCATCGACTTCGGATTCTTCGCGCCAAAGCGTTCGCGCATGATGTTGGCATAAAGTCGCCGCGCAGCACGAAATTTTGCGATCTCTTCGAGGAAATTATTGTGCGAGTTGAAAAAGAAGGACAGGCGGGGGGCGAAGGCATCGATATCGAGGCCTGCTTCCAAAGCTGCTTCAATGTAGGCGATTGCGTCGGCCATGGTGAAGGCTACTTCCTGTACGGCGGTCGATCCGGCTTCCCGAATGTGATAGCCGCTGATGGAAATGGTATTCCAGGCGGGCATCTCCACAGCCGACCAGGCGAACAGATCGGTGATGATGCGCATGGCGCTACGCGGAGGATAAATGTAGGTGCCGCGCGCTACATACTCTTTCAAAATATCGTTCTGAATGGTGCCTTCAAGCTTCCGGGCATCGGCACCCTGACCGCGTCCAACCAGCATATAGAGCGCCAGAAGAATTGAGGCCGTGGAATTGATCGTCATCGAAGTGGAAACTTTTTCCAGCTCAATTTGATCGAACAGCACTTCCATATCGCGCAAGGAACAAATGGCAACGCCAACGCGACCTACTTCGCCGACCGCCAATGGATGATCGCTATCCATGCCCATTTGCGTGGGCAAATCGAATGCGACGGAAAGCCCCGTGGTGCCTTCGCCCAGCAAATAGCGGTAGCGTTTGTTTGACTCCTCAGCCGTGCCGAAGCCTGCGTACTGACGCATGGTCCAGGCCCGCTTACGGTACATGTCGCGGTAGATGCCGCGTGTGTAGGGAAACTCGCCCGGGGTTCCTAGGGGCAATTCGCTCATGATTTTCCGATTTTCTTCGCTTTCCAAAACGATGATACGCCGAAGTAAAGCATGACCAGGGTGAAAACGCCGCTGAAGATCATACGGACGCCCTGGTCTGCATCAGTTGCTGCTGCGTTGTAAAAACTGAAGGTACGAAACCCGGCGATTATGGCGAGGGAGATAAAAACAAAGCCAATTATCTCGTTCCAGAGAATGTGCAACGGCTTCACAATACTCGGAACAACGTGTTGAAGGAACCTCTTAGGTAAAGCAAACATAGCTGGAACTCACCCCTCATTATATGCGTCTTGAAGACTGTTCGCAGTTCTGCCGATAAGGGAATTGTGAATAAACGGGACCGTGAGCAATTCGACGAAGAATGGTATCCTGAATATGCCCGTACTAAGTAAGAGCGAGGGGCATGAATTGGAAGAGCGCCTAAAAGAACTGATGCAGGATCTCGGCAACGCGATTAACGAATCGCTTTCCGACTCAGACCGCATTGCAGCGGCGATTGGTGAAATCAAGCGCGCTGGCTTCGACGTCTTCCTTGTTTTGGAAGCGACAATCGGTTTCAACAAGCGAGACGAAAACTTGGACAACGATATGGGTGAAGCCACTGTCGACGCGATGGCGTCCAAGCCCGATGAAATCCGCAAAGTGAAGTGGACCTCTCAGGACCAGAAATTCCTGAAGGCTCTTAAGATTTCACTCGAAGACGAATCAAAATAATTCCTTGTAAACTTCCCAGGTTTGGTCCACTGCAGTTTCCCAACTGAATTGTGCAGCCCGTTCCATGCCCATTTGGGCAAGCTTGCGGCGTAATCCTTCTTCTTTAGTCAATGTTTGCAGGGCAAAGGTCAGCTCGTCTTCGTTGGTGGGATCGAAGTGCAGGGCTGCATCGCCAGTTACTTCAGGCAAAGCGGAGCGATCAGAACACAACACGGGTATGCCCCATGCCATTGCCTCCAGCACGGGAATACCGAAGCCTTCATCGAGCGACGGAAACGCGAAAATATCGCAGTTGGCGTAAAGCTCCATCAACTGGTCATCGGTCACATATCCTGGCATCTCAATATCGGCACGGCGAGGACTGGTTTCGATCAGGTGCATGATCTCATCCGCCCCAAAACCTTTTGACCCGGCCAGAATCAGCTTCCACCCGGGGCCAATTTGCTCAAATGCCCGAACCAGTGGACCGAGGTTTTTTCGTTTCTGAATGGCGCCGACAAAGAGAATGATTTTCTTTTCGCGATTGAACTGCAGCGGTTCGTGATTGGCGGCGGGGAAGCGAACGCCGTGGTGCACTACCCTCAAACGCGACTTTTCGATTCCTAAAAGATTCTCAACCTGGGCGGCCGTAAATGAAGAAACACAAATGATTAAGTCTGAACGTTTTGCGGCATCTTGTGCTTGTGCTGTGAAGCGCGTTCGGAATTCCGGCGTGGAGTATTCGCTGGTGATCACAAACAGATCGTGAAAAGTGGAAATCGCCCGTTTCATGCGGCGGCCGGGCAAGCGCTGATTTAAACCGTGGAATAGATCGAGTGGCGGCAGGAATGAAAAGTCGTTGAGGATTCGCTGTGCCACGTTGCCGGGAAAGTCCTCTTTTCGGCCTTCCAGAAAACGGTGGGGACGATAATAGAAACGGAAATCAATTTCCGGGTGTGCGCTAGCCAGGCCCCACAGGAGCTCTCGCGAGTACACGCCTACTCCCGTTAAGTTCTTGCCGATGCTATAAGATGCGTCTAGTGCTAGTTTCAATCGTGCCGGTTCAACGAATCCATGGTTTGAAGTTTATTCTCGCATAGAGCCTTCTCAGCCTCGGCCATCAATACGGAAAGTTGCCGGGGAAGTCCGGCTTCGAATCCGGAATGGCCATGGACGACGGGGATACCCGATGGCGTGACCCAGCTTGGTGAGGGCGGCTCACTGGACGGAGCCACGCGAAGGGCAGCATAGCGTAGTGGGCTTATGCGAGCCACAAGATCGGGGTGTTCAAAGATCGAGCGCATGCGGTCGGCTATTTCCAAAACATCCAGCGTGCGGTCGCTGGGCGTTGCCTGATAATCGTCTGCGGCGATTTCGAGCAAGGTTAGGGACACATTTAGTCGCAATTGCATGGCTAGATCCACTGCGTAGCCGGCCCGATGCAAGAATTCCGATGCATCCAGTAAGCCAGTCAGCTTATCGATGCCTGCGTTTGCGGCGGATGCAAGAGCATGTTGATGACGTTCCATGACATAGCGAATTGAACGTCCGAGGGGTTGACAGTCCAGATCTTCTTTCACCAGATAATCCTGAGCACCTTCACGCATTGCTGCAACGCCTAAGTCTTCCGACTTACGGTCAATCAGAATGATTACAGGAACGTCGGGGGCTTTGGCTTTCAGGCGCAGGTAGGTGTGTAGGCCATCACTATCGGATAAATGCAAATCGAGCAAGACCACATCATAGTCGCCTGTGGCGGCAAGATCGCGGGCGTCATCCAGACACTCGGCACGTTGCCAGGCGATGGGTCTTTGGAAGGAACGGGCATACTGATTTTCCTCGAGTTCGCTTAGCGCTTCTTCGAGTAAGCCAGCATCCCACGGATCACTGGCGACGAGTAGCAAATTCCAGTTGGCGGGGGACAACATGGTTTCCTCCTCATGCAACTTAAAGTATTGATCGTGTCTCAATATTGTTAGTGCAGAAGAATACAAAAGTTCTCAGCTAGCTATTTGATATTCCTTCAATTTTCTATATAAAGTTGTCCGGCCGATACCTAATATCATTGCGGCCGTGTGGCGATCTCCTTTAGTGTACTCCAACGCTTGTTCAATCATCCGGCGTTCCATTTCCAGTAATGTCGGAATCGGGCAATTCGGGAACTCAATCACCTGCGGGGCCGGCATACTTACTGGTTCCCGGCTAGACGAGGAGTAAGCAACTGCCGATCTGGCGGGCATTCTTTGCGCATGCAGAAAGTTGCGGATAGCACTCGGCAGATCATAGACATGCAGCAGCGGGCCGGTGTGAATCGCCGTCATACCTTCTATGGTGTGTTCCAGTTCACGAACGTTACCCGGCCAATCGTAGACTAATAGGGCCTCCATGCATTCGTGGGTGAGTGAGAAGCCTTTGCCGTAGCGGGCAATGAAATGGGTAATCAAGGCTGGAATGTCTTCACGGCGCTCCCGCAATGGGGCAATCTTCACGTTGACAACTTTCAGACGATAGTACAAATCCTTGCGAAACGTTCCTTTTTCAACTTCCTTTTCCAAATCTTTATTTGTTGCGGCGATAATGCGAAAGTCAGATCGTTTTGTGGTCAATGAACCAACCGGGCGGAATTCCTTTTCCTGCAGCACGCGTAGCAGCTTTGCTTGCAGGTCCAGCGGCAATTCCCCGATTTCATCGAAGAATGCTGTTCCACCATTTGCCAGCTCAAGAAGGCCGATTTTTGCGTTGAACGCGCCTGTGAATGAACCTTTCACGTGCCCAAACAGCTCACTCTCCATGAGGGGGCCCACTAGAGAAGAGCAATCGATAACAACCATCGGTCCTTTAGGGTTTTGACTATAAATATTTCGAGCTACAACCTCTTTTCCAGTCCCACATTCACCGAGAATGAGAACTGAATTACGACTTTGGGCGAGTTTTTCTACTAAGCGATTGATTTGATGGAGTTTAGGCGACTGCCCAACCATCACATGAACACGCTCCCCAGACGAATTGAACATTCCCCCTCCCCCTGCGTAGACCCCTTTCCGAGGCCCCTCATTAGATAGTGTGTTTACCGAACTAAAACTCTAACTTTTTCTTGCATCGTAGGAATAGTCCTCAGGTGGGAGTGAAGTAGTACTTTGTTGCGGGGAACTCTAGTACCTTCGTTTTACATTTGATTACCCGCATTTGCGGGGTAAGGCTACCCATCGGTTATCTTGCGTAAACCAAATGGCTAACACTCCTGGGTAATCGGTAGCTTTTCGGGCCGAGATATTGCGGCGAGTTGATAGTTGGCGCTCGCTATCTTTCATACGGCAACGTGGTCCGGGCGAGCATTGACAGCCAATCACGTGTGGAGGCGTGGATTTGGCTGCTTTTTGCAGACAGCTTGGCAGCCAGCCCCCCATGGTGGTTTGTTGAAACATTGGACCATCAGCGACGGCGGTACCGAAACGTCAGCCGGGTTTCTTCATCCACAACCAACGGGCGCAAGAAACGATAAGAATTGCCGGTTCGGGGAATGTTGATCGCGATCGGCAGGACGCCCACAACTTTACGTTGCAATTCCCCAACATTTGAAGATGCCGATTGATCTTGCACTGGCAAAGGTTGGCGAACGGTGACCGGTCGCTCCATTCTTAGTTGGGGGGAACCGCTTGTTACCTCGACGGGAGGGTGTAAATTGGATTGTGTAAACGGTCATGTAAGGATCACACTAAGGAGACCCCATATGGCTATAGATCTAGACCTCATTGACCAGTTGCTGGTGAACTATAAGAAACCAGAAGACATAATAGGCGAAAACGGTTTAT
>JBBRJC010000294.1:0-5591 GCA_038220135.1 Bryobacterales bacterium
TTTAATCGTTCGCTGGCCGAAGCGAAAATGCTGCCTGCGCAAAGGGAGGAAGTCGTGGAGATTGTAACTAGCTGGGAACGCAAGGGGATGGAGAAGGGATTCGAGATCGGCGTTGAGCAAGGAATTGAAAGAGGCATTGAAAGAGGCATCGAAAGAGGAATCGAACAAGGAATTGCCGCACTGCAATCAGTGGTGCTCGACGTGTTGGTGTCGCGCTTCGGAATTTTAGACGCATCACTCACTAGTCGCGTTCGTGCCCTCGACTCGCTGGAAGGCCTTCGCAATCTGACGCACCGGGCGCTCACTGCGGGTTCGTTGCAAGAACTAGGCTTTTAGAATTGCACCTTATTGTTGATCGAGTCCTGTGTCTGTTCATGCTGGATTTATAGGCAATGGACGGCTCTCAATCAGCTGGTTCCGTGCTTGCTAGATCACGACCGCCTGCCTATCTGAATTTGAATGCTGCCGAGGAGCAGCGATTTAATCGTTCGTTGGCCGAAGCGAAATTGCTGCCTGAGCAAAGGGAGGAAGTCGTGGAGATTGTCACTAGCTGTCACTAGCTGGGAACGCAAGGGGATGGAGAAGGGATTCGAGATCGGCGTTGAACAAGGCATCGAGCAAGGTATCGACCAAGGCATTGACGCACTGCAATCAGTGGTGCTCGACGTGCTGGTGTCGCGCTTCGGAGTTTTAGACGCATCACTCACCAGCCGCGTGCGAGCCCTCGACTCCCTGGAAAGCCTTCGAAACTTAACGCACCGGGCGCTCACTGCCGGTTCGTTGAGGGAATTGGAATTCTAACAGGAAATGCAGCGTACGCCTGCCGTTCCTTTTCCACGCCAAAGCACCTCGATCCGCCATGTGTTATTCTATCTAGAGCAGTACCGCCCATTTTTCCAAGGACATTCCTATGCCCAAAATGAAAACACACAAAGGTGCGTCTAAAAGGTTCAAAAAGACCGGCACCGGCAAAATTAAGCGTCACCACGCTTTTGCCCGCCATATTTTGACCTCGAAGGCTAAGTCCCGCAAGCGCAAGCTGACCGGTGCCACCATGCTTGATGCGACAAATATGTCTGCAGTCAAAGTAATGTTGCCCTACTAGTTCCCTAAAGAACCGGTGGGTGAGCAGCAATAAGAGCAACCGTGGCGCCGCACGTGCCCGGAACGCCTTAATAGATTGAAAATTGAAATTACCAAGGAGTAAAACGTGCCAAGAGTAAAACGTGGTCCTAAACGCGCACACTATCGTAAAAAGACGATGGAGCGGGCCAGTGGCTTTTTCTTAACGAAAAGCAAACTGAACCGCGCAGCGCAAGAAGCAGTAGAAAAGTCTCTCAAGTACGGGTACGTCGGCCGCAAGTTGAAGAAGCGGGAATTCCGCTCTTTGTGGATCGTTCGTATCGGCGCCGCTACCAGGGCTGCCGGCTTGAGCTACTCCAAGTTCATGGCTGGTATCAATAAGTCTGGTATCGAACTGAATCGTAAAGTTTTGGCCGATATGGCAGCCCAGGATGCTCCCGGGTTCGCTCAGTTGATTGAAAAGGCCAAAGCCGCATTGGCTGTTCTTTCTCCAGCTAAATAAGTAAAAAACATTCTTGGGGCAGTATGCTTTTGGGTATACTGTCCCCAGAGGCTTTTCGAACGCATGAGTTTCGCCGATGAAACCGCAACACTAGTAGCAGTCGAAGAAAGAATCCAACTGGCCGTCGGGCTGGTTCGGACTTTACGGGAAGAGAACGCGCGTCTGACCAAAGAATTGGCACAGGCCGTTGAAGAACAGCAAGAGGCATCAAGTCTGCAAAACGACGCACGCAGCATGATCGATAAGGCGAATGCCGAAGCCGAACAAGCTCGTAAGGATGCGCAGAAAGCAGTTCAGGAACTTGAAGATTTGCGCAATGAGCGTAAGCAGGTGCGCACTCGGATCGAGAAAATTCTCGGTCAGATGGATCTGTTGGCCGATCAATAGAGTCTATGGCGGAACGCAAACAGGTTAAAGTCACTATTTATAGTCAAGCCTACACCATGGTTACCGAAGGGGATCCTGGTGAAGTTGAAGAGGTGGCGACTGCTGTTGACGGCCTAATGCGTTCCATTGCCGCTCGCGCTGGTTCCGGTGATACCGCACGCATTGCAGTTCTTGCCTGCATGCACGTGGCAGATCAACTGCGCAATACTGAACGCGAATTGAAGGAATTGAAAGAACTCAATGCCTCCAAGCACGCGGAATTGTTAAAGATGCTCGAAAGCATCTAGCTTCAAGATCGGGAACTAACTCTGTTTGCGATGTCCAGTATTGCCGCAAGGCTCTGCTCGACATCAGCATTGCTGGTAACCCAACTTGAAACACTAATGCGCATTGCCGTCTGGCCCTGCCACACCGTTCCGCCGCACCAACAGGTGCCATCCCGCTGCACCTGTGCAATCACTTCCCGCGTTACTTCCGGTTCACCAAACGAAATCAGAACCTGATTAATTACAACTTCATTCAAAATTGCGAACCCCGCGTTTTTCAGCCCGTCAGCAAATCTCCGCGCATGGCTGCACGTACGATCGATCAAGTCAGCCAGCCCCGACCGTCCGAGCGATTTCAACGCCGCCCACAACTCAACTCCTCGCGCCCTTCGTGACGATTCCGGAGTGAAGAATGCCGGATCACGGCCGCCAACGCTTGTCTGCAAATAGGCTGCCGAAATGCCCATTGCCGCAGTCAGATGCCTCGCCTCCCGTACCAATGCAACGCCACAGTCGTAGCCTACATTGGGCCACTTGTGTCCGTCGGTGGCCCAGGAATCCGCAAGTTCAAAACCCGCCGTCAAATGCCTATACTTTGGTGAAGCAGCAGCCCAAAGTCCAAACGCTCCATCCACATGCACCCACGCGCCCGCCGCATGAGCCCTCGCGCAAAGTTCGCCCGCCGGGTCGAATGCCCCCGTGTTCACATTACCAGCCTGAATGCACAAAATAGTCCGTCCATCCAAGCTGGGTAACGAATCCGCAAGCATTCGGCCCTGCCCATCTGCCGCCACTCGAATCACACGGTCCCTACCCAGCCCAAGTAACGCCAACACCTTTAGCAACGAAGCGTGCACCTCCTGCCCAACCACCACTCGCAGTTCCGGCGCACCAAATAACCCATCCGCCTCCACATCCCAGCCTGCTCGTTCTAGAAGTGCGTGACGCGCCGCTGCCAGTCCTGTGAAGTTTGCCATGGTAGCACCGGTCACCACACCTCCAGCGCTCCCCACAGGCAGCCCCACCGCTTCAATCACCCAATCCACCGCCACCTGCTCCAGTTCCGCTGCGATTGGCGACGACACATAAAGCCCCGCATTTTGATCCCAGGCTGAAACCAACACTCCAGCGGCAAGCGCAGCCGGCACCGTCCCGCCACAAACGAACCCAAAGTAACGGCCCCCGGCGCTAGAAACAGCGGCAATCTTTCCCGCCTCATCCAACTCCGCCAAAACATGCGCAGGGTCTGTCGGCCGATCAGGAAATGGCTGCCTAAAAGTCTTCAGTGTTTGAACCGCAGATAAAGTGGGTCCCACTGGTGCCGTGTCTAGCTCCGCCAAATAGCTGGCCGCCCTTGACGCTGCATCCATCAGCAAAGTTTCGCGAGTATCCATGAAACCCAGTTTGGCACAGCGGATTTACCCGTTCGCTAGTACTGTTGATCGCCTCGGTCCAAAATACTCATTAACAACTATTTCCAAAATGCCAACTCCTTGCCGATGAGTAACTTCAAGGAACCTCAGCGGTCAGTTCTAAACCAGCGGCAGCTAGCCTTTGCCTATGAACAGAAGCATATTCATCAGTTTGGCTATAGTCGCGAAACTCGCAGCAGAATCTCCTGCAAATACCTTGCCAGCGCACCTGACCGCCCTGACAACACTACGTGCAGCGGGCCGATTCGAGGAAGCACACCAAGAAGGAGTGTCGGCTTTGGTGATCGCGGAAAAACTTGCTCAGCCTGACATCCGCCTCGCTCTGGCTCTCAACAGCGTAGCTAGCCTGGAACAGGATACCGGCAACTGGTTAAGTTCGGAGAATCATTATAAACAGAGCCTCCGAGTCCTCGACCGATTGCCGAAGGATCAATTTATAGAAGGACGCGCTGCCGTTGACAATAACCTGGGCACCTTATACACGAAGATGAACCGCCCAGACCGGGCAGAACCGCTGATCCGTGAGGCAATTTCTATTCGCACCCAACTGCTGGGTCAGGACAATCCGGAAACTATCAGGTCCCGCATGAATCTTGCACAGCTATTACAAATCATGGATCGCAACCAGGAAGCCGCCCAGCAATTTCACGAACTAATGCAATTTTGGATCGCTCATCCGGAAATGAAGATTGAACGCATGATTACCTCTAATAATCTTGCTGTTATCAACATCAGGCAGGGAAGGTTCGTCGAAGCGGCCTCAGAACTCGAACAGGTTCTGGCAGATTTTCAGAATCTCGCTAGTTCGAACAAACTCTTCAAAGCGCGAGTTCAAATTTCTCTCGCCCACTGCTATCGTGTTCTTGGGAAACTACCTAGGGCCGAAGATCTCATCAATCAGTCGCAGCAAACACTTGCCGATTTGTTTGGATTCAACCACCCCGATTACGCCAGGGCGCTCTATGAATCCGCCTTGATCTTGCGTAAGAGCGGACGAAAAGCTCTTGCTTCCAAGCAAGAAAGGCAAGCCCGCGCCATTTCCGAACGCCACGCCGAGGCAAACTTGTTAGGACATACGGTCGATATCCGCACCCTCGCCGCATCCAAGTAACTGATTGCTCCAGCAATTAAACACAAGACCATAGTGTGTCAATAATCGTAGCGCTTCACTTTGTGGATGGCGCCAGCGGCACCAAAGTTGGAGTTTCCAATGGTGCCACTCACATGCGCCTCCCCAGCGTAAACAGGAAGGTCGTAAAACTGTGTTATTGTCCCAAAATGTCGTATGTGGTTGTGCCAGCAACACGAACTTTCTCGTATGCCTTCACCCAAGCGTCATGAGCCGGATTCTTTGTGTAAGCTTCCAAATCCGCTGCGTTCTCAAACAGGAAACAAGCACCCCAACTGCGAACCATGCGGTTAACAGTAGCTTTCACATCTTTTTCGCCAGCGATTAATTTCTTACTGGAATCGGCATCCACGCGATACTGCCCTATCCCGTTTCCACGGAGCTTTCCGAACCAAACCTTCTTGATGCTCTTGATCTTTTTCGGAAGTAAATCGGTTTCCTTAAACCAGGCATCCCATTCCGCCGGAGTCGCGCTTTCAATAGGGGTAAACGCGAAGCAATGCATCATCCCCTTCTCACCAGCAAACGCCGATCCTGCAGTCATAAAAAGCGCTATAGCGCCAAACAAAGCAATTTTTCGCATCCCTCAATCTTAAGACATCCAAGACCAAAGGACCAATTCCGAAGTCGCTCTATGCGTTAGATTTCGGTGCCTCGGATGGATTTCGCACAAAGGGTTACTCATAAATACTGGGGCGAAGAGCGTGGGCAAGAGTGCCGACCCGGCAAGACACGAATGTCCGCTCCACAGTTGACTAACAGACTTGTTCAACTGTTTTTTTGCGGTGACC
>JBBRJC010000295.1:0-5590 GCA_038220135.1 Bryobacterales bacterium
AGCCCAGCACATCGCCGACCTTGAGATACGCTTCGGCCAACTCCATCGCAAGGCCAGGGTCGCGTTCCGCATCGGCACTCATGCCGTCCAAGTACTTCAGCAATTCCGAGTCAAGCAACTTTGCGATACCGAAATCGAGCAGCTTCACCTGGCCTTCGCGGTTAACCATGATATTGGAGGGCTTCAGGTCGCGGTGGATGCCATACGCTGGTGCGCGTGTTCGACGGCATGGCAGACGTCGATGAACAATTGGATGCGTCGCTGGCGCGGCAGGTCTTCGCCAAAGCGGGTGAGCGTTTCCCCATCGACGAACTCAAGGGCAAGGTAGGGCCGCCCATCGGAGGCTGTGCCGCCGTCGAGCAGGTGGGCGATGTTGGGGTGCTCCAGCGTGGCGAGGATTCGCCGTTCCTGGCGAAAGCGGAAGACAAAGAAGCGGCTGCCAAGGCCGGGGCGCAGCAGCTTCAACGCCGCAGTCTGGCGGAAGCCTTCGCCTTGGCGCTCGGCAAAGTAAACGGCACCCATGCCGCCTTCGGCTATCAATCGTTTCAGCTCCCATGGGCCAGCATGGCCGAGTGTTTCCGCAGGTTGATCGAGCTAGATGGCGGCTTCGCCCATTAGGCCGGATATAAGGCTGGCTGAGCCGGAGTCGGCGGCGAGGAGAGATTCCACTTCGTGGCGGAGTGCGGTGGGAATCGAGATATGTTGCAAGGGCATCGCTGTGCAGTTCAACGGCTTGCGCAAAGGCTGCATCGATTTCTTCCCAGGATGGCGGCACGGGAGTTAGTTTAATACGGATTGGGGAGTTGCGCGGCGCGGACACCGTTACTCACTCTTCCAACCTTACGAGCCGCAACCGCAAACCCAGCGGAAAGAATCACACGAGAGTGATGAATTTTTGATGGAAGTGCGGGCAACTCTCCAGCTATTACGCAACAACTATTGCCGCACAGCTATGGTCACGTTGGTCTGCGAAACAGCGGTACCAACCTGAATCACAAGCGGAATTGCATTGCCGATAGGTGCTGTGACCGGCACACGAACGTTAATCTGAATCACGCCGGCAACTAGGCCCGGGGCCCCACCTGCATAAATAATCGGGGCGTCAATATTTCCGATGCGGGCACTCACTCTGCCAACTGGAGCAGGAAGTGGTGCAACCGCCAGCTTACCATCCACACCGGCAGGAGCAGTCAGACCCTCTCCGGTCGCAAAGATTTGAATAATCGTATTGCGTTGCGCTGCATTGGTGTTAGCATTCACTTTGAAGTCCTGATTCAGAACAGCTCCCTGCCCCTTGCCCGATGCTTCCAGTGTAAATATTGCCGGGGACGCAACGGTAACGGGAACAGTGACTTCATCGCTGGTTGCCCCTAAATATTCCACCTTAACCTTGGTCGAAGTTTTGCCGCTAACTGCATACGGCACCACCACGCTTGCCTGTGTGGCACTGGAATAAATCATGGCACCAGGAACATCGTCAAACAGGATGCGAGCATTTTCAATCACCTTGGTCAACGATTTCCCGTCGTCAGTTAGTTTCGCCAATGCCAATTGATCCGGGCCAAGAAAAGTCCCAAACACCGTGACAATTAACCCTGGTGAAATTGGTCCGCCTGCGAAACTAGCGGCATTCACAATACCTCCGGCAGCAATAGCAGGCTTTGAGCCAGCCTGTGTTACCGCGAATGTCTCCGAGCCCACTTTGATCGTGCCCGTTCGCGCCGTCACGCCAGGATTTTGCGAAGCAGTAAAGTCGACGGCACCGTTCCCATTCACGCTCGACCAGGAAGCTATTGTGAGCCAGGAACTATCCGACTGTGGTTCCCAAGAGCAGCCCGCCGAGCCCTGCACGTTGAACCGTCCCGTGCCAGCCGGACCACTAACTGAAGCCGCCGATGGCGCAAGTGTCAGCGAACAGAGTCCGCCACTTTGCGAGACGGTGAAAGTTTGCGTACCAACGCGAATCGTGGCAGTCCGTATTTGCGCAGTGCTGTTGGCGGCAACCGCATAATCAACTTGCCCATTGTTATTTCCAGAGGTGGCCCCGCTTAGTGATAGCCATGATGGCGCACTGCTTTGCGCAGTCCAGGAACAATTTGTTGTGACGGCGATTGAGCCGGTGCCCGAATTCTTATCAAAAGATGCGCTCAAAGGCGAAATGCCGATTGAACAATTCTGCGCAGGCTGGGTAAATGTGATCACCTTGTTGTTTACAATTACCGAAGCGGTGCGAGAACTGGGCGTATTATTTGGCGCAACGGTAAAGGAAACGCTGCCATCGCCGTTACCAACCGCGGCTGTTTGGAATGTAATCCAAGGCGCCGTGGAAGAAGCCGACCAGTTGCATCCAGCAGTCGTAGAAATATCGAATGAACCGGTCAATCCTTCAAGCGGTACAGCGAAACTGGAGGCGGAAAGCGCAACATCGCAGGAGCCGCCGGCTTGCGCGACGGTAAACGCTGCAGTACCAACCGTGATGCTGGCAGTTCGTTGTAATGGAGTTATATTCGGTTGAGCACGCCAATTGATGGCAGCGTTTCCAGAGCCCGTTGTTGCCGACGTAACAGTTAGCCATGCCGTGCTGGAAGTAGCTTGCCAGGTGCAATTGGCCGTCAAACTAAATGAACCCGTCGCGCCGGTTGCGATCGCGGTGGCCGTGGGCGGCGAAAGCTGGTAGTAACAGACGCCTGCAGCCTGCACCAAAGTGAAAACTGCATCCCCAATTGTGATGTGGGCAATTCGTTCCGACGGGGTGTTGTTGGTCGCAGCAGTCCAGGCAACCGAACCTGCTCCGGTACCACTTGAACCGGAAGATATCGTAAGCCAGCTTGCGTCACTGACGGCTGAGCGAGTGCAACTGGACACGCTGGCAGTTATCGCGATTGTGCCCGTGGTTGTGGTCACGTTGATACTTTGGGAGGTGGGATTGGCAGTGAAGCTGCAAGCCGCATTCTGGTTCACTGTGTAGGTGCTGCCACCAACAGTGATTGAGGTGGAACGCGATGTTGTGGAAGGGTTGGCGTCGTAAGTATAAGCAATGGATGCCGAGCCGGAACCGGAGGCGGTCTGAACTTGCACCCAGCCATCGGCAGGAACAGCGCTCCAGTTGCAACCAGCGGGTGCGCTAAGATTTATTGTTCCAGAGCCAGCGCTATTGGCGACGGTGGCGCTCGACGGTTGGAAATTATAAGAACAATTGATTCCCTGCTGATTCACGGTGTAGACGGCAATGCCGTTTATGGTGACAGTTCCGGTTCGCGCTGCGGAGCTGCTGTTGGCGGCAACTGTAATGCCGAAAGTTGAAGGATTCGAGGTCCCACCGCCGAAGGAAATTGTGATCCAGGGAACGTCTGAAACGGCGGTCTTCAGACAATTGGTGGGGTTGCCTGATGCGGAGATGTTCAGGTTGTCACCAGCGGCTTTCGCCGTAGCCGAACTTGGCGTCAAAACGACTGAAGTGCAGGTCTGTCCATACACAACCGGCGCAAGACACAAAAAGAGGGCAGCGAGTACCGCGCGAAGATGCATAGAGACATTAAAACACTGTTGCGGTGGGGAAGTTTCGTTTCCGTATCGCAGCGGTCATCTGCCTCTGTTTCAAATCAAATGTAATCAGGATTGTTGTCCATTTGAGAATCCATTGGTATCGGTCCAGGCGCACCGCCTCGCATCGCCTCGCACCGTCTCCGTCCTTGTTTACCTTTCGTTAGTGGGTATGGGAAAATCGGCGTGATGCCTATTTCAAGAAGAGAACTGCTTAGCACACCCGGGGCGCTATCGTTCCATCGAAGCCTGATTGCAGCAGATGGCAGTTCCGCTGCTAGAAAGGACGCCATCACTTCAACTGCAGCAGGGATCGAAACAGAGTGCAAGAAAGAAGCCAATGGAAATTGGCAGAAATGGTATCGGGACAACACTCCTCTACGATTGCAATTAAACAAGATTGTGTCTGATGGATTCGCTATGCCCAGACCATCACGTTTGCGAGGAGACAAAATGGCGATTCTGCGATCGCTGCAAGAACCTCTTTTGTTTACAACTTCGGGCGATTGCATGCATGATTGCTTGTTCGATTTTAGTCAGCCAGCCAAACCCATGGAGCCAGATGAGTGGATAAAATCCATTCGAATGGTTACGCAGATCGCTAGCATTTCAAAGTGGCTCAAGTACAAAGGAATTGACCTGATTCTTGTACCAGTGCCCCGTGTTCTTGAACTTTATCCCCAACGGTTTTTGGGCGAAGGGGTGCCCCGATCAGGAGAAATTGCTCCCCACCTCCGATACCTCACGCTTCAACTACTGCTTGCTGATGTTGAAGTATTTGACCTACTGCCTCAGTTACGGCACCGGACGTCCAAAGGTAACCCACCTCTAAATCTTGCAACTGACGCCCACTGGACAGATGTGGCCCAGAGGATAACAGCACGTTTGATTGCTGCCCGGCTAGCACGATTTGGATTTGCGCAATCAGCAAAACGTGCACCCACGCGTTACTCATTTAGACCTGCGGAATTTCGGTTCGGCGGCTACTTCTACGAGTTCCTCACTGATGCTGAAATACAATTAACCAGAGCAACCATGACACAGTCTATTGAAGAGGTGTTCACCGCTGATGGCAAGCCGTTTGAGGCCAACGCCGGAGCACCGCTTATGGTTGTTGGGGACAGCTTTACTAGTTTCCATCACGTCGCATTGGGCCGGGAACAATCGGGTGAAGCAGCAGCGCTGCGAAAGGCCGGCGACCCATTTGCCGAGTTCAAACTTCCCCCCGGGAGCGGGATCGTGGCATACCTGGCAAAAGAACTAAATTGCAAGATTTCCCATAAAGCAGTGCTTGGTTCCACTCTTGAGCCATTGATTGATCTGTTCCGAGAGCCGGAAGATCTGAACGGTGTGCAATCAATTGTTTGGATCGTCAATACCATGTCCTTGTTCCGTCAGGACGCGTACCCAAAGACCCTCAAAACGCCACCCGTGAAAGCAATCTAACTACGCTTTGCGTTTAGCGACCATTGGAATTTTCCACTCCTTCGGCCAACCACTAACGTAGGGAGTGGTAAAAGATGCCTGGTTGGCTATCCAGACAACTGCTTTTACTGGCTTCAGTAAGTCGGGGTTTCGAGCCATTTCCTTAAAGGCATGATCCGTATTACCGTCGAAATTAAGCAGCGATACCGGTTGATTCACAAACCTGGACAGACAAGACGCAAAACTTGCACCTGGAGGAACACCGTAATTCGTAAAGCTGTCGCCTATTACCATAATATTGGAATCAGCGACTGGCTTTACTTCTTGGCCATTCAAAGTCTTAATGATTAACCCACGCGTTTTCCTCAATAGATCGGTTTCAGCACGCAAGGAAGGTATCAAGTAATTCATGAAGGAGGCAGGCAGCTCAAAGGATTCCATTTCCTGCTTGTATCGCGGCGGCTGCGCTAAGGATTGACGAACTATTGGCAGACGGTGCAGGCGCTGGGCAGTCTGTTCAGCTGCAATCCGATGGGCAAGCGGTCCCCAGTGAGTGTCGCTTTCCATGATCAAGCCCAATAAACCCTCTTTACGTGCCTGAAGCAATGCAGGCAAGGCATCC
>JBBRJC010000296.1:0-5576 GCA_038220135.1 Bryobacterales bacterium
GTGATGGTTCCGTCGATGCGCAAAGCAGCGGCCACGGGACTGCGCCATCCAACTGCGGCATAGTGAGTTGCCGTTGGAAGCACAGCAACTGCGTGCGGCTTCATGTTGCCTGGAATGCGCACATGTTGCGCTGTTGAATTAGTAAGGAAGGAAGGCTGCTTGCCGCCACCCCAGCCTTGAATGAAGCTGAATGTGCCCGATTTTTCGATCTTATTTGATAGGTGATTGAGCTCAATGGCAATGGCGCTGGTAAGGCCAAAATAGTCGAACCATGCTTTACGCGCAGCCGGATCCACAGCACCGCCATCCAGATTTGCCGCTGCGTTGAGTGCTTGCGCAGTGGATAAAAAGATGCGCTGGCGTTGTTCTGTGAGCGCGCCCGTCAGAGCACGAACATCGCGCAAACGAATTGACGGGCGGCCGGGAATGGTGAGTCGCGGTTCGTGCCAGATTACCGAATCGCCAGTGGAGCCGTCGCCTGCATCATCAGCCACAAGGTACAGCTTAACTTCGTTGCCGGCCGTTGGTGCGATGAGCTTGGTGCGGAATTCCTGGCGCGAGACGATGGGCGTAACCGGCTCCATCCAAGCCTTGGGACCATCCAATTTTCCAATGTGACCCACACTGCTGAACTTCCACAGGGTCTGTTGCCATTGCTCAATTTCGTCAACCATCGCGGGTATTTCCGCTAGTTGCGCAGTACGCCAACGCTGTCGCAATCCATCGAGCAGCGGCGAAGGTTTTGTAGTTGTCAACAGCTTGACTAGAAGACCTAGATATTTAGCATTCAATTGCTGGGAGCGGGCCACGCTTTCTGCGCTCTGTCCGCCACGCACAGCAAGCGACGCAGTGAGGTACCTCTTCAGCGGCAGCGTGCCGCCACGATTCTTATCGAGAGCGATTCCTTGCTGCGTGACATTCTCAACTCCGCCGGCTTCGGTGAATTGTGCATAAAAGGCACGGATTTCAGCAAGTGTCTCGTTCGTCCAATCGCTGCGGGAAGTAAGGGGTGAAAAGCGAATGCCATCGGGCAACAAAACCGCGTGGCTGGCAACTTGCTTGGCAGCATCCAAATACTTTGTGACCAGTGCTGGCGACATGACTAGCGAGTTACCGGTGTTGGTAAAACCTTCGCCAGCCGCACCGTCAACCGGAAATTCCCTCGTCGGTTCAAGGCTCGGGATGCCGGTAAGATCACGAATGGTGTAGTTGTATTCGGCGTTATTTAGACGTCGCAAGACAACGGGGCCGGGATCGCCCGCGCGCGCCTGTGCTGCCTGTTGCAGAGCGCCGCGAACCCAGGCCAGCAGTTTCGCGCGTTCAGCGGCGGAAGGTTGTGGCATTGCCTTGGGCGGCATTTCGCCAATAGAAAGCTGCTCCACCACGGCCTGCCACACTTTGGGATGCTTCAGAACTTCCGCTGTAGAGTTGAAGCGCTCCAGATTTAAATCACCTATATGTTTAGCGGCCGAATGACAGGTGAGGCAATATTGCTTCAGCAGCGGTTGTGCTTCGCGTTCGAATGAACCCTGAGCGGCAATGCAAATGGAGGCCAATCCAAGGGCGAAACAAATTGCGACTTTCATTTTTTCTTCCCGATACAATAAATCGCTTCGCCGGTGCGGATGAAAAGCTGATCGTCAATCGCAATGGGGCTGGCGAGTGTATAGCCGTCCAACTTGTTTACGCCCAGCACAGCGAATTCAGTACCGGCTTTTACAACGGTTGTCGTGCCATCTTCGTTTATCGCATACAGCTTGCCATCGGCCAACAAAGGTGAGGAGCTGTATGCACCCAATTCAATGCGCTGCCCTTCGTAAATCGCCTTGCCAGTCGTCAGATCAAGCAGGTTGTAGTAGCCCTTATCATTGAGCACGTAGAGCAGTTTGCCATCGGATGCCGGGGTGGGAACGTCCGGCCCCAAATTGTTACTCCACATCTCAACTTTGCCGGTTACATCGCCCCTCCCACCAGCGCGAAATGCAATGTAAGGGCGGCCACGATTGCCCCCAACAATCACCTGATCGCCAATCACAAGCAGCGAAGAGATGGTGCGGTTCATATTGAACTGCGCCGGGTTGAAGCCCCCCATGCGCCACAGTTCCACACCGGTATCAGGGTCCTGACCTGTAGCAATATCACCGCCGAAAATTACTAATTCTTTCTTGCCTTGGACCACCGCCATCTGCGGCGTGCCGTAATTATCCTTCGATTCCATCACGCCCGGGGCAGGACGCAAATGCTTCCAAACCGGTTTCCCCGTCAGTTTATCGAACGCGGCGGAATACGATGGATTGTCAGATTTGTAGCCGTGAACCACCTGAACATACAGGCGATCGCCATCCAGCAGCGGAGTGGAAGCGTAACCGTGATTGAGACCAACAGGACCATAATCAGCAACCAGATCTCGCTTCCAAACTTGCTTGCCGTCCATGGTGTAGCAGCTCAAACGAAGGTGGCCGGTCATCACCCAAAGGTGCTTTCCATCTGTAATCGGCGAAGGTGATGCGGAGTTTTGCTTGCGATGCAACTCGTTGCCATTGTCCACTTCCGTACGCCAGCGCTCTTGACCAGTTTTGCGATTTAGGGCAAGCAGAAAGATTTTGTCGCTCGACTTTTCGGGCGAGCGGCTCAGCTTTTTCGTGTCGTAGGTTGGATTGATAAAGCCTGCCTCAGCCGTGGTGAGGTAAACAGTATCGCCCCAAATGACTGGAGTGGCAGCACTCCAGCTTGGCGTCTTTACTTTCCAAATTATGTTCTCCGTCTCAGACCATTTCGTGGGAAGGTCATGTGCGTTATGCGCATAACCGCTGAAGCGAGGTCCACGCCATTGCGACCAATTCACATCGTCCGCTGCGTTGACGAAAACTGGGGTGGCTAGAATCAGAAAAGTTGCGAAAAACTTCATTGCAATAGTTTATTCTGTTCTAAAGGCTATGGCTATTCACTCTGAAGCAAGCGATGCGCACTTGGCGCGTGTAAGACGCATCTGCACTGCCCTGCCAGAGACCACAGAAAAGCTTTCGCACGGTGAGCCAACGTTTTTTGTCCGCAAGAAAGTCTACACAATGTTTGCCGATAATCATCACAACGATGGTCATGTGGCGGTGTGGATTCCCGCGCAGCCAGGGCTACAGGAACTGCTCATTGATACTGCTCCAAAAACATTTTTCAGGCCGCCCTATGTAGGTGTGAAGGGTTGGGTGGGGATAGAGCTTGCCGAAATTAGCGACGAAGATCTGGCGATTCATCTGCGTGATGCCTGGCGTCTGATTGCGCCAAAACGCTAATGCTTGTAGCCCTTGGCAATCAGGTATTGCACCAGTTCGCCAGGATGATCGGTTTGTATGCCGTCGGCACCATCCTCAATCGCGATTTGCCAGCCAGCGGGGTTGTCGGTGGAACCCATTCGATCCACATAGATTTCAGCGTTCGCTTGTTTTGCGAGCATGATAATTTCCGGCGTCCAATCCTTGGCCCCAAACGCGATCACGCGCGGGTGTAGCGTTGCAATCAACTGCGTCACTACATCGACGCTTACGGATTCCGGCATAATCTTCAACTTTGGATTCAACTGTTGAATCTCCGCAGACTGTTTGCCGGAATAGATCACCACTTGATCCGTCATGCCACCACCTTCGATGTGCTTCACCAAATCGATGGAGGTTGCCTGCTTCAGGTCTACATAAACTTTGATTTTGCCGCGAGCCATTTGCAGCACTTCATCGAAGAGCGGCAACTTTGCTCCACCTCCGGCATCCAGCATTCGCAACTGAGCCAGCGTCATCTTCCCTACTTCACCCTGCCCATTCGTGCAGCGACGCACGTCTTTATCGTGACTGACAATCAGCACTCCATCGGCCGAAGTGCGCACGTCAACTTCAATATAATCGGCCCCTAATCGAATCGCTTCTGCATAGGCAGGCAGCGTATTTTCGGGGTTGCGGATATGTTCGCCACGATGGGCAATCGCCACCACTTGACGGGCCTGCGCCATCAGCAAGGGTGAGATAAGAGCAAAGAAAAGAGCGGCACGCTTCATGTCGTCAATAGTAATCTATAGACGAGTATGCCAATCAACCGTCGCACTTTTCTACGCGCCAGCGCTGCCGCGTTCGCCACACAAACCGGCCTTTTATCCCAGCAACGCAAACCGAATTTCCTGGTGATCCTGGCCGACGACATGGGCTTTTCAGACGCCGGTTGCTATGGCGGCGATATTGACACGCCGAACCTGGACAGCCTTGCCAACAACGGCCTGCGCTTCACGCAACTTTATTCCACGGCGCGCTGCGGCCCTTCGCGCAATTGTCTACTCACCGGTTATTACGCGCAACAAAATGCGGTCGACGTGATGACGCCCGGAAATATTCCAGAATGGACACGCTTTGCTCCAGAGTATTTGAAGCCGCTTGGGTATCGCTGCTACCACTCCGGCAAATGGCACATCCGCTTTCAACCATTGGCTGGCGCGGGCTTCCATCACTCCTACACGCTGATGGATTTGAATCGCTACTTCACGCCGCAAAACCATCTTCTGGATAATAAGCGGCTGCCGCCGGTGAAGCCTGAAGATGGCTATTATGCTACGAAAGCGATTGCCAGCCACGCTGTCGATTTTCTGAAGGAGCATGCGAAGGAACACAAGAGCGATCCGTTCTACCTTTACCTTCCCTTTAACGCTCCCCATTTTCCGCTACACGCATTGCAGGAAGATATCGACCTCTACAAGGACCGTTTTGCCGATGGCTGGGATGCCGCTCGCACACGGCGTTGGAAGCGAATGCGCGAGCAGGGCTTAGTGAACTGTGACCTTGCTCCGCTTGAAGCAAATATGCGTCCGGCGTGGAATACAACTGATGCAGAGCTTAAGGAAAAGGTAGGCCCTGGCGAAGTGATGCGTGCTTTAGCCTGGGACACGTTGAACCAAACTGAGAAGGATTTCCAGCGCATGAAAATGGCCATTCACGCGGCGATGATTACGCGCATGGATAAGGAGATTGGCCGGGTTCTGGCGCAGTTGAAAGCGATGGATGCGTTCCGCGATACGGTCATTCTTTTTCTTTCCGATAATGGTGCCAGTTCCGAACAACTGATTCGCGCCGATGGTCACGATTCCAGCGCAGCACCTGGTTCTGCTCGCACACATCTGGGTATTGGATCCGGCTGGGCCAGCGCTTCCAACGCGCCATTCCGGTTGCACAAGTCATGGGTTCACGAAGGCGGAATTTCTTCGCCACTGATTGTCCATTGGCCCGCTGGCATTAACGAACAGGGGAAGGTGCGTGATCAGCCTTGCCACTTCATCGACATCATTCCCACGTTGATTGAGTTGGGCGGCGGCAAGCCAGCAACCAGTCATGCGCCGGGTGCTCCGCCGTTGCCGGGACAAAGTCTGGTGCCGGCGATCGCAAAGAACGGCACCACCCGCCGCGACCCGATCTACTTCAACCATTCCAACAATCGCGCGTTGCGCATGGGCGATTGGAAAATTGCGGCGATCGGCACTGGTGGTCCTTGGGAGCTTTACAACATGCGCACAGACCGCTGCGAACAAAAAGATTTAGCGAAGTCTC